>JASJEG010000092.1 GCA_030064765.1 Acidimicrobiia bacterium
CCACCGGCCGGCTTGGCGGTATCGCCATACGTTGCGTCGGGCCAGTCGTTGGTGCCGATTGCCACCCACTCCACGTGATCGTTGCACGCAGAGAATGTGGCCAGCACCGCCCCGCCGGTGAACGCCGGGCCGACGCCGCCGCCTCCTCCGGCACCGTGACATGCGGTGCATTGGGCGTTGTAGATGGACTGTCCCAGGCTGAAGAACGGACTGGCATCGCCGGCGCAGCCTTGGGCCTCTCCGGTGAGCGGGTTGATCTCGAGCTGGCCCGACTGGCCGCAATCGGGGCCGTGCGGCGCCAAGCCTGCATAGAGGAGAGCGATCATCGGGATGAGGATGAAGGAAGCGGCCAGCCACCGTGGGAACCCGGCGAAAACCGATTGCGGCTCCTCTGCGACAGCGGGTTCCTCGGCGGCTGGCTCCTCCTCCGCCGCTTCCTGTGCTGCGGCAGGAGCCGCAGCGGTCGCCTGCGCCGCAGCCGGCTCGGCTGCCGGTGGTGCAGGCGTTTCTCCCTCGGGACTAAGTCCCATCTCCACTAGTACTTCATCGAGCGGTCGACCTTCCCGCTTGGCGCGGGCCGCCGCGCTGCGTCGCAGCAAAGCCTCGGGCAGTTGCCCGGCGCCGCTGTCGGCAGCGGGTGCCGGCGCCGCGGCCGGCTCCGCAGGCGCAGCCTGGGGCGGGGGCGGAGCTGCCGCAGGAGTGGCAGCGGCCTCACCCGTCCAACCGGCAACCAGCGCGGCCACATCGGTTCCAGCCTTGCCGGCACGAGCCCGTGCTGCACGCTCCAGGAGATCAGCGGGCACTTCGGTGTCGCCGGAGATCTGGCCGAGCATCTCCTCCAGCGAACGGCCGGCAGCAGGAGCTGCAGCCGGGACGGGAGCTGCGGCGGGTTCCGGTTGCGGGGCCGGTGCCGGTTCCGGTGCGGCAGCAGGCGCCGGAGGCGGCGCCGCAGGTGGCGCAGCTGCGGGCGGCGGAGTCTGCCCGGTGTCTCCGCCGGCCCAACCGGCCACGAGGCCTCCTACATCAACACCCTGCGCCGTGGCCCGGGCCCGGGCGGCGCGCTCGAGCAGATCGGCGGGTACCCCGGTTTCGTCAGCGATCTGGTTCAGCAGTTCGTCCATTACCTCAACCCGTTGATGTAAGACACAAGCGCGGCGATTTCGGCTTGGGAAAGGTGCTCGTACGACGGCATCGTCGACCATGGGCGGTCACTGCGCGGCGCGATTAGCTGCTCCCCAACGACACCGCCACGGCTGGCGATGTGCATCAGATCCGGCCCCATTCTCGCCACACCGAGCAGGACCGGCTGCTCGTGGGCATAGTCACCGGCAACGCTCACGGGGCCCAGTCCCAGGTCCGTCACAATCGGGCGGACCGCCTGGGTATGGCAATAGGAACACCCTTCGCGCAGGTAGATGTCGCGGCCGATGGTGACGTCGGCGCCGTCGGGATAGATGCGCGACTCATCCGCCAGGATCGTGGGCTGGGCCGACTCTGCCTCCTGGGCGGGCAGCACGACGACCATGAGGAAGACAGCGACACCGGCCGCAAGAGCTATTGACCCAACCCGTAGCCAACCCGGTTCGGCGGACTCAGGCACCTCGAGTTCGACATTGACTTCTTGGCCGCCGCTGTCGAGCTCGGGGTCGAGAGCCAGCACCGCATCACGGTCCTCAGAGAGGAACCACGCAACGGCGGCGTATGAGAAGAGCAAAGCCTGCGCCACCGCGATAGTCATCACGCCAACCATGCGGGCGATCGCAAATCCGTAGTTCCACATCGCATCTGCCGTCGACTCGAATCCGTTGCCGACTGCGGGAACGCCATCCGAACCGCCGGCGCCCCACGTGAGCCCTACGACAAGGCCGCCGGCCAGCATGGCGAACACAGCCACAGCCAAACCACCGACGGTGAGCCAGAGGTGCCACTGCTGGACCCGGCGGGCATCGGCCGAGACCATCGGCGGTGCCACGTGATAGACATACGCAAACAGCCACACGCTGAATGCCCCGAGCAGTACGAGAAGCTCGGTGCCGTAGACCCAGTCGGTGAAGCCGACGATGCCGCCGGACGCCCGCAGCGCCTGCATGAGGTTGAGCACCGGCAATGCCGCAAACAGTCCGAGACCGAGATACACCAGCCGTAGCGACGCCCGATCCCTGTCTCGCACGGCATCGAGCCGACCCCGCATAGCCGAGCTGATGTCAACGATGATCGTGGCCACCGGGAGCAGCAGAGTCATCGAGAACATGACACCAATGGTCTCGAGCCAGTCCGGGATCGCAGTAAACGTGAGCTCGGCCGTTCCGGTGAATGCCCACGCAATGCCAAGGCCCCAGAAGCCCACAACCGACATACGGGTTGCCCGGAAGTGGGTGAGGCCGACCAGGCGTGGAACGAGGAAGTACAGGATTCCAGCAGCAGCCGTGGCGAGCCACATCCCGGTGATCCCGGCCTTGTAGAAACCGGCCAGTAGTGCAGTGTTGATGCCGTGCAGTACGGGCGGTTGCGACCAGACCAGCGTGGCCAGCAACGCAAGCATGGAGAGATTGCCGATGAAGTGGAGCCCTACCAGCCAGACGATGGCGGCAAGCATGAACCACTCGGCGGGACTGCGCTCCCTTCCGTTGCGGCGCGACAGCGTCCGAGCTATCGAATGCGCCATGGCCATCATCCCCAGCAACACCGTCAGGTCGGCGAGGGGCGGCGCCTCGAGATAACGGACGCCCTCGCTCTGTCCGGCGAGGATGGCGATGCCACCGATGGCGTAGCCGACCGACATGAGAATGAACCCGATCCGGGCGATGATCGGATCGGTCAGGTTCTCGCCGGTGAGGCGCGGCACCGCGTAGTACATGGCCCCGATCAGGCCCAGCGTCAACCAGCCATACAGAAGGAAATGAACGGCGGCGGGGCGGAGACGGCCATATGAGATCGGGCCCCAACCGCTGAGGAGATCGGGAGAAACGAACTGGACACTGGCAAGAGCCAGCATGACGATGCCGACAATCAGGAAAGCTAGCGAAGCAGCAAGATGGTGCCGGGCAACGCTCTGCGAGGAGGCGGCCGTTTCGGAGATCGTCTTGTCCTGAGAAACTTCGGCAGTCACCCTTTGCCTAGTCCCTTCCTCGCTTCGTCGCCGAGTTCGTCGCCGACTCGGTCCGAGCCGGCAGTCCGGCAGAATAGCCCGCAGCGCCAAAGATTCCCGAACTCGCTCATCCCACCACGCTACAGGCTGTGCCGCAACGGGGTTGGCGGTGGCGACTCGTTTGCGAAAGGGCCCGAACCGAGTGCTTCGACCCGCCCTCAATCGCCCGTACTCCGGGGGTTGCAGAAAGATTCCACGCCGCTGTTGTCGGGGAACTATGGTTGCGGACAGCCGTCGGCTGGGTAGGCCCTGCGCGGCTTAGAATGGCGCAACTTCATCAAGACACGAATCGGTTAGATGGCTGAAGGACGAGACAAAAACTTCACCCGAGGCGTCACCGCGATGGTGATAGGGCTGGCGCTGGCAATCGCCGGTGCGCTGTGGGCGCATTTCACCGGCCTTTCTGAACTGGATGAGGTTGGCCGGGAGCTCTACCCCGCGATCCCCCGCGGCTGGCCCTGGGTGCTGGCAGGCCAACTCGTGTCGCTGACCGGGGTCTTCATGCTCATGGGGGGAATGGCGCTGGCCTTCCTCTACGAGAAGAAGATGACTTGGGCCCGCTCGGCTATTGGGGCACTGCTATTCACATCGCTGATGATGATCCTCTTTGGCGTCATCCCCAACGAGTGGCTCACCTACACCCAGGCGGTATGGGAGTGGACCGACCAGAAGCTCTGGGTGCAGATCCCGCCCGAGTTGTTGGGCGGCAACGAGGTCAACATCTCCGCCTCGGCCATCAAGGACATCGTGGCCGGCACCTATGTGCTGGTTGCCCTCGGGGGCGTCGCCGCCGCCATGATCGCCTGGCAAAGACGTGACGAGATACAGGCTGCCCGTGACAAGAGGCGTGCAGAGAAGAAGGCGGTTTCGAACTACGGGCGTCCGCTGCAGAAGGTGGAGAGATAGGTATGGCGAACGAGGCTTGGACGGACCTGATCGATACGCGAGAGGACTATCAGCTCGCAGTGGTCGACGGTTCCTATCTAACGGCCGCCGTCAAGCCCAAGCAGTTCCTCCACATCAACGAATCCGAGTGCATTCTGTGCGAGGGATGTGTCGACATCTGTCCGTGGAAGTGCATTCACTACTTGTCGCTCGATGCCATCGAAGAAGCAGCCAACGTCGAAGATCCCAAGGTCAAGCCGGAGAACGGGGGCTTCTTCGTCGTGGATGAGGACGCTTGTACCCGCTGCGCTCTCTGCATCGATCGTTGCCCCACCGGAGTCATCTCGCTTGGCAAGTTCACGGGGTCCGTGGCGGACCGCACCGGCGATTTCGACGATAAGCCGTGGGAGTATGACACTGGCGACCGTGACCACAAGAACGGCTATTTGTACGGCGTGCGTTGGTAACAGGTAATCGGACTGAGGAGAAGAGGTGGCAAACGGAAACGGAAGAGTTGGGCTGAGGGAGCGGATTTCTCAGGCCGGCGATCACATCCGCACCAGTCAGGTCTGGAGCAGTATCTTCCGACCCGGGTCCCCATTCCGTGCCGGCTACACCGACTCGCCGCGCAACCGGTCCTACGTGATCATGAACAACGTGCTGTATCACCTTCACCCGGTGAAAGTGAAGCGTCACGCGGTTCGCCTCTCCTACACCCTGTGTCTTGGTGGGCTCAGCTTCTTCTTATTCATCTTGCTGACGATTACGGGCATCTTCTTGATGTTCTATTACCGGCCGACGTCGCCTCAGGCGTATCTCGATATCCAGGCGTTGGCCACCGACGTTGCTTTTGGCCAGCTGGTGCGCAACATGCACCGTTGGGGCGCCCACCTCATGGTGCTCGTCGTCTTCTTGCACATGGCCCGCGTCTTCTATCACGGGGCCTACAAGCCGCCCCGCGAATTCAACTGGGTGGTCGGCATCGTTCTCTTGACGCTGACACTGCTGCTTTCGTTCACCGGCTACCTGCTGCCGTGGGACCAATTGGCACTGTGGGCGGTGACCGTCGGTAGCAACATGGGTGCCTATGCGCCGGTGATCGGCGATCAAGTGTCGTTCGCCCTGATTGGGGGCGTGCAGATCACTCCCGACACGTTGTTACGGTGGTACGTCCTCCACGTCCTCTTCCTGCCATTCATCACCGTGGTATTCATGGCTGTGCACTTCTGGCGGGTACGCAAGGACGGCGGAATCTCGGGGCCGCTCTAATGGCCGGACTCCCCGATCACCTACTCCGTCGCTCGGCTGAGGCGCGGGCCAAGGCCGAAGGTCGCGATGTCGAGGAGGTGCTGGCCGAGTTGAAGGGCGAAGCGCCGCCGGCCCCGCAGCAGGAAGCTCCAGCACCAGCAGCCACGCCCGAACCGGCGCCGGCTCCTCCCACCGCGCCGGAACCCGCTCCCGCCCCTGCCCCAGCGGTATCTGGCGCAGCAGGACCGGCACGCGACCTGAATGCGGAGTCGGCTTCATCTGGGGTTCCGGTCCCACTGCTGCAGCGGGCCATGGAAGGACGCGCCCGCAAGGAGGGGAAGCCGGTCCCGGCGATGGCAGGAGCTCCGGCAGCAGCTGCTCCGGCAGCGCCATCGCAGGTGGCACCAGCCGCAGCCGCCCCTGCGGCCGCCGCGGCCCCTGCTGCCCCGCCTGCGATCCCCGAGGGCGTAACCACCCAGCGATTGCTGACCGTTGTCAAGGCGGGAGCCATCCAGCAGGTCAAGTCATCGCCCCAGGACAAGGTCAACGTCTGGCCGCATCTGCTGGCCATCGAGTTCGTTGCGCTGATGGTTGTCACCGCGGGGCTGATCGTCTTCTCCGTTTTTGTCGATGCCCCTCTGCTCGAGTTCGCCAACTTCAACGAGCAGCCCAACCCGTCGAAGGCCCCGTGGTACTTCCTCGGCCTGCAGGAACTGCTCTCGTATTTCGATCCGCAGGTGGCCGGCGTGATCATTCCCACATTCGGCGTGATCGGCCTCGCCGTCATCCCCTACATCGACAAGAACCCCTCGGTGAAGCCGTCCGATCGCAAGCTCGCCATCATGGTCTTCAGCTTCTTCTTGTTCGCCTCCGCAGTACTGACTATTTACGGCTCGTTCTTCCGCGGACCGGGATTCAACTTCTCGTTCCCGTGGACGGACGGAATCTTCTTCGATTTCTGATGGAAAAGGACTCGGCCAGAGAATGAGCGCAACAGCCATCTTCGTTATCGCCCTGATCGGAGGCGGCATTCTTGTCGCCGCCGGGATCTTCGCCGTTGCGTGGCGGCGCGGCCCGAGCGCTGCCCCGATGGTTGGAGAGTTCGACAAAGAAGCCGCCAAGCGCGATGTCTCTGCTCGCCCCATCCTGGAACCTGAGGCGACGGCTACTGAGGAAGCGCCCGCGGAGGCAATGCCGGCGGAGCCGGTGCCGGCCTCCATCGAAGACCAGCGCGAGGCGGTAACAGCGGACGACCTCGGCGTGACTCGTCGCATGTTCTTGAATCGTGCGGCTCTCGGCTTGTTCGGCTTTGGCTTTCTCGGATCGCTGGGTATCGCCATGCTCGCCTTCATGTGGCCCAAACTGAAAGGCGGCTTCGGTAGCAAGATCAATGCCGGACCGCTGGCGGCGTTGCGCAGCCAGGTGGTGCCGGGGGACGGCAGCATCAAACCGCTCTTCTTCCCAGAGGCGCAAGCTTGGCTCGTGCCGATGGAACAGTCCTTGCTGCCGGGCAGCTCATTCGAGGGTCTTCCTGTGGTGGCCGGAGCCGACGGCGGAGAAACGGGCTTGATGGCGCTGTGGCAGAAGTGCGTTCACCTCGGGTGTCGGGTCCCCGAATGTGCGTCGTCGCAGGGATTCGAGTGCCCGTGCCACGGATCCAAGTACAACTTCCACGGGGAGTACGACTCTGGCCCGGCTCCGCGTAACCTCGACCGGTTTGCTCTAGAGGAAGACTCCCAAGGAAACCTGATCATTGACACCGGCTCAGTTGTCGAGACGCCGCGGGCTGTTGTCAAGACCATCGCCTACCCACAGGGACCGAGCTGCTTGTGATCGCATCACTCCCCCCGGTTATCGCAGTCGCCGAGAGCAGCGAGCCCGTCGGGCCGAGCAACGTCGGCCTCGGCAGCGTGGTGCTGACTATTGCCGTCGTCATCTTCCTGGGGTGGATTGGCTACCTCGTCATCAACAGCAGGCGGAAGACCAGACCGCCCGAGGAACCGGCGCCCAACCAAGAGTTCTTCATGGACGACGAAGGGCTCGAAAACAATCGGCTCACCAGAATCCTGACGGCGGCCGTAATCGCTGCCGCAGTGCTTGCCATCGTGATGCCGATCTACTTCGTGAACGAGACCAGCCGGCAGGAAGCTGCAGCCGAGGAAATCATCGAGGACTACATCCATTTCGGTGAAGAGTGGTGGGTCAAGTTCGAGTGCGGCGCTTGTCACGGCCCCGACGGCGGAGGGGGCGCAGCCGAGATCGTCGAGGAGCGCTCCGGCCTCACCGCGAGTTGGGCCGCCCCCGCCAACAACGATGTGTTCTTCCGGTATAGCGAAGAGGAAGTACGGCACTGGATCGTCAATGGGCGCTCCGGCACCCCGATGCCGGCCAGCGGCCTCGAGGGCGGCGGCGCCATGACCGTGCAGGAGGTCGACCAGACCATCGAGTATCTGCGCAGCCTGCAGATCACCCAGATGGAGGCGTTCGCGAAAGTCGACGATGACGTGAAGACCGCGCTGGACAGGATCGCAGGCGGTGCTGCAACCATCGAGACCCGGATAGTGGTGGAGAACGCCAAGCTGGCGGACATCCAGGACGGTCCGGCCCAATTCGCCATAGTCGAGAAGATGCCCGATGACATCGATGCGTTGCTGGGCGGTGCGGGCACCTGCACCGTGGAGTCGGCGGCGCTGGTCGGTGCCGTCTGTACCGAGGAAGGTCCCGATGCCGACCGTGACGGCCTCACCGACGACGTCGAGCCATCGTTGACCGCGCTGGCGCAGCTGGCCTACGAGACACTCACCAAGCGCAGCATCGATAGGGTGACTCTCGAGGAGTCAACGGTCTTTGATGACGAGTTCGACCTCGAGTTCTCACCGACTTCGCCTTTCTCGATGACGGACGCAACCGGCAACCCAATCCCGGACCTCGAATCCGCCGAGGCTTTCATCTCCCACCTCGACGCCAAGCACCTCGAATGGTCTCTGCTCACCGACCGTAATGAGCAGTTTGCCGAACCTGTGATCAACGGGCTTGCATTCCTCGAGGCTGCGTTGCAGCAACGGGCCTGGGATGTCGATTTCGATCAGGTTGCTGCGGACACGGGGCTGACTCGAGCTGAAGCGGAGCGATCAGTCGGGTTGTTCAACGCCTACTGCGCCCGCTGTCACACGGCCGGCTACTCAGCGGGTGTCGAGTTCGAGCAAGAACCGGGTTCGGGGGCGTGGGCTCCGGCACTCACCGACGGGCGCACCCTTGTGCAGTTCCCCGATGAACAGGATCACATCAATTTCATCATCAACGGGGCCAACGCGTCCGAGCGGTACGGGGTGAACGGTTTGAGTGGCGTCGGCGGGATGCCGGCGTTCGGGGCTGTGCTCAGCCTGGAAGACATCGAGCTGATCGTGATTTACGAGAGGTCCATGTGATGACCGGTCTACGCAATCTCAAGCAGCGGCTGATCCACGACGAACGCGGGCTGAGCGCGCTGGAGTGGTTCGGGATCTTTGCGGCAATTGTCAGCATCATCGTGTTCATCCCGGCAGTGCGGTCGGTCCTTGGCGCCGCCTTCGATGCGACGCTGGGCCAGAAGGACGACAATGGCGATCTCACCGGAACGGCCATTGCGTTGCGGGGAATTCTCATCACGATCGTTTCGATCGTGGCGTTCATCGGCACCGGTTTCCTGCTGCTGTACACGAACCTGGGAACCCGGCTCGCCTTCCTCGTCACGGGTGCTGCAACGTTTGGCTGGATGATCGTCGGCTCGATGCTGTTCGTCGTGTACGCACCGCGCGGCTTGCGCCCGGCCAACCTGGAGGGCCTGAATGCCTTCCAGATACGGATCCCGGCGATCGCGCTGACGCTGGCGTCGCTGATCCTGTTCCTCATGTTCGTTGCGGCGCTCGACCAGTACGAAAAAGAGCAGCCCGACGTCTAGCCCAAGAACCGTTCTTGCGTAACTGGCGGCTGATATTGGCCGCTGTCTACGCAAGAACCATGAAGGGAGCGGATGATGAGCGGTGAGCGGCGCCCTGGTATTGCGACTGAATCGATTCATGCCGGGGAGATTCACGATGGATCGGGCGCTCACATAGCTCCGATCTACCAAACCTCGACTTTCACGTTCTCTGACATGCAGGCCGTGGCTGAGTGGGCCGAGGACCCCAGCGAGGGTTACATCTACTCGCGGGGCGGCAACCCGGGCCGAGCCGCACTCGCTGCCAAGCTCGCCGCTCTCGAAGGTCACGGCCGGGATCCCGATGTTGCGGAACCGCTGGCGGAGATCTTCTCCTCCGGCATGGCGGCGATCGCCGCCGCCCTGATGGGGACAGCCAAGGCCGGAAACCACATCATCACCCAGCAAGTGCTGTATGGCTCGGCAGATCACTTGATCAGCGAGGTGCTCCCCCAGTACGGAATCACCAACAGCCGGATTCCGGGCCTCGACCCAGACTTGCTCGAGGAGGAACTGCAGCAGCGCCCGAATGCGTCCGTCGTCTACCTGGAGACGCCGGCTAATCCGACGCTGCGCGTCATCGACATTGCAGCAACCGCTCGCCTCGCCCACGAGCACGGTGCCCGGCTGGTAGTCGACAACACCTTTGCCACCCCAGTACTACAGCGGCCCTTGCAGCTCGGCGCCGACGTCGTTGTTCACAGCACCACCAAGTACATCAACGGTCACGGAACCATCATTGGTGGCGCCGTTGTCAGCACAGACCGGGATTTGATGGAGACCGAAGTGGCCTCGCTGATTCGATTCACGGGCGGTGTTCCCAGCCCGCTCGACTGCTGGCTGACCAACCTCGGCCTGAAAACGTTGCCGCTGCGGATGGCTCGCCACTGCGCCTCAGCGACCGCAATAGCTTCGTTTCTCGATGAACATGACGCGATCGCGGCAACGCACTACCCGGGTCTGGCCCATCACCCCCAGCACCAACTCGCCCGGGCGCAGATGTCCGATTTCGGAGCGATGCTGGCCTTCGACCTGGGGACCTACGAGGCGGCGACGGAGTTTCTCGACCGGCTCGAGTTGTGCACCCTGGCGGTGAGCTTGGGCAATCTCGACACCCTCATCGAGCACCCGGCATCCATGACGCATCGGGTGGTGCCCCCGGAGGAACGGGCCGCGTCAGGCATCACCGACGGCCTCATCCGCCTCTCGGTTGGCCTGGAAGATCCGGAAGACATCATCGCCGATCTCGCCCGGGCCCTCGGCTAGACGTTCTTGCGTACATAGCGGCCGATATCAGCCGCCAGTTACGCAAGAACAGAAAGGGAGGGGCCTGCTAGCTCTCGACCTGGCCCTCGTAATACGCCAGGATCTGCAGCTCGGTTGATAGGTCGACGCGGCGCACCTCTACATCGGCGGGCCGTTTCAGCACAGCAGGCGCAAAGTTGAGAATCGAGCGCACCCCGGCCTCGACAAAGCGGTCGGCAACATCCTGGGCTGCGTCCACCGGCGTGGCAATGACGCCGATCGACACGTCCTTGGCAGCGACAATGCCGCCAATCTTCTCGAAGGGCTCGACCGTGAGCGAGTCGACAGTGGTCCCTATCTTGGCGGGGTCGGTATCGAACAGGGCAACAACGTGAAACCCTGATTCGTTGAAGCCGGGATACAGGGTCAGGGCATTGCCCAGGTTGCCCGCTCCGGCGATTGCGACCCGGTGTTCCTTGGTCAAACCGAGTTCGCGCCGCAGGAGAGCTCGCAGCTGAGCAACGTCGTATCCGACACCGCGCACCCCCGGCGGGTTGATGTACGAGAGATCCTTGCGTACCTGGGCAGGGTTGACACCGGCACTTTCCGCCAATTGCTCGGACGAACATGTTGCCTGGTCGGTAGGCACCTCGCTCAAACAGCGCAGATACAGCGGAAGCCGGGCGACGGTCGCAGTCGGAATCGAGCCTTTCATCGCCGCGAGATTAGTGCGCCTGCCAGATGCTGAGTCCTCGACAGGGCTGTCACCATCGCAACCGGCCAAAGGGGTCTTGGTGACTGTTGAGTGGGGACAATGGGGGACTTTCGGCCCTATTGACTCTCAGCACCCACCCTGTAATGTTGAGTTATTGAGTCTATAACTCAACATTCCGTATTGGCTCGAAGAAAGGCAGCCATGAGGAGACCGGTCATACTCATCACCGTTCTTGTGCTGGTGGTAGCGGCGTGTGGCGGCGGAGACAGCGACTCAGCCGGTTCGAACGATGGCGGTTCCACCGCCGCAGTTACAGCAGGGAACGCGGCCAACGGCGAGACGGTATTCACAAACACCTGCGTGTCGTGCCATGGGCCTGGTGGCGCCGGCATCGACGGATTGGGGAAACCGATGCCGGGCAGCGCCTTTATCACCGGCCTGTCGGATAGTGAACTCGCAACCTTCATCAAGGTTGGACGAGGTCCCGGCGACCCCGCCAACACCACTGGCGTGGATATGCCAGCCAAAGGTGGCAATCCCGCCCTCAGCGAACAGGACATAGTCGACGTCGTTGCGTATATCCGTACGCTCGGTTAGCGCACCCCCAGCCAGGTAGGTTTCATGAGACTGGATTTTTCCCGGAAGACAGGGCTCGCGCTGAAGGCCCTGGCCGAGCTCGCAGCAAGCGAGCAGCTCGTGAGTCGACGCGACCTGGCCGAACGGCTCGGGACCACCGCTCACTTCCTACCCCAAGTCATGCGCCACCTTGTAGCGGCCAAGTTTGTTGATTCGAGCACGGGTCCAAACGGCGGCTATCGGCTGCGCACCGACCTGGCGGAAATAAACCTCTTGGAAGTCATCGAGATGATCGAAGGGCCCTTCGATCTCGGACAATGCATAAGTACCGGCGACCCCTGCCCGGCCAAGGAGTCATGCGCTCTACACATCCCTTGGACGCGGGCAAAGGACGCCGTTTTAGCCGAGTTGGGTGCCGTAACGCTCGACGTCGTGGCACCCGACTCTCAACCGGAAGGATAAAACCATGTTCGCAAGATCGCATACGCCGCTATGGCGTAGACGGTCGGTCATTCTTGCGATTGCCTCGCTCGCGGTGCTCAGTTTGATCTTCACTTCCTGCTCGAGCGATGACTCGGCAGCGGGCGATGGGTCGTACGGCGTCATCATCGAGGAGAGGGGTTTCACAGATGCTGACGTCGCAGCCGCACTGAAGACCTACATGCCGTCAGGTGAGCATGACCCGTACATCATGTTCGCCTCGGGCGGTCACTCCGGGCAGATCTTCGTGATCGGCGTGCCGTCCATGAGGATCCTCAAAGAGCTGGCGGTCTTCACCCCCGAGCCATGGCAGGGCTGGGGCTTTGGCAACGAAGGCACGATGGAGGTGCTCGATGCCGGCAACGTTGGCGGCAACGAGATCCGCTGGGCCGACACACATCATCCGGCGCTCTCCGAAACCAACGGTGACTACGACGGCGAATTCGTCTTCATCAACGACAAGGCCAATGCCCGAGTAGCGGTCATCGACCTGCGTGATTTCGAAACCAAGCAGATCATCAAGAACCCGATTGCCATCAACGACCACGGGGGCACCAAGGTCACACCCAACACCGAATGGGTTGTCCAGGGCGGCCAGTACGCCACACCCCATGGTTGGGAGTTCTCCCCCACAGCGAACTACGACACCGACT
>JASJEG010000093.1 GCA_030064765.1 Acidimicrobiia bacterium
ACGGACTCCTGCCTCGTTGTCACAACGGACGACGGGGCAACTATGTTCGACCCAGGGTTCCACGCCATCGAAACCGGCGCACTCGATCTCGGCGGGATTGGTGACATTCAGCGGGTCCTGATCACCCATGAGCATGGGGACCACGTGAGCCCTCAATTCGTCAAGTGGGTGCTGGACCGGAATGACGACGTCCGGGTCTTTGGCAACCAAAACGTGGTCGATCTGCTCGCCAAAGATGACATCGAGGTGCACGTTGAGATCCCTGCAGGCACCAGCGCCGAAGATGTAACCCATGAGTTGACGCCGATGGGGACCGCGCCCCCAAATCGATCATGGACCATCGATGGTGTCCTCACCCATCCGGGCGATAGCTACGAGCCGACAACAGCTGCACCGGTGCTGGCACTCGGCTTGCTCACGCCGTGGGGATCGACGACCAAGTCGCTCCAGTTCGCCCGCAGCCTCGCCCCGCAGCAGGCGGTGCCCGTCCACGACTTCTACCTATCGGAACTCGGCCGGAAGTGGATATCCGGCGTCGCCAAGAAGGTCCTGGCACAAAGCGGAATCGAGATGGTCACACTCGATTGGGGCGAGAGTTACTCCGTCTGATGCCACACCCTTCGATTGATGGACACGGTGGTTCCCGGCAGCTCGAGTCACGAGCTGCCGCAGGCGCAGCGGAGGCAACCACCCGATGATCTCGGAGGAGACTCGACATTTACTCGACAACGCCGAAACGGTGGACATAACCACCATTGGGCGTTCCAGCGGGCAGCCTCGCCGGATCGAGATCTGGATGCACGCCATCGCCGGTCGCTACATCATCACGGGCACGCCAGGACCACGCGACTGGTACGCCAACCTCCTCGCCAACCCAAGCATGACGCTCCACCTGCCGAACGATGTCGACCTTCCCGCCGTCGCTACGCCGGTCCTCGATGAAGGATCCCGTCGCGAGGTATTCACTGCCGAGAGGACCTGGTGGTATCGCAGTCAGGTCGATCTCGAGGAGCTGATTGCCACCAGCCCAATGGTCGAGATGCGGTTCTGAGTCGCAAGCACCATTGAGCGGAAGACCCACGATTGCCACGGGCATTCGGGCCGCGCCGTGTACGGTGACTGCCAACGGGCCTGATGGTCTGCAACGCGATGAAGGAGCCCCTAATGCCAGGGAAGAAGGCCGGCAACCTGAACAAGACGACAATTGCCGAGCTCGCCAACGACAAAGCTGCGGTCTACAAGATCCTGAACACCAAAGGTGAGAACGTATATACCGGTGCCGTTGCCCGCGGCAAGGTGCAGGAACAGATCGCCAAGCACATGCGGGGCGGCGAGGAAGCGATCCCCGGGGCCAAGAGCGTGAAACTCACCCAGAAGGCCACCGTCGCAGAGGCGCGCAAGTCCGCCACTCGGATCATCAAGCGAGACGACCCCAAGTACAACAAGTAGTCACAGCGACTACTCCAAGCCGCCGCTCCTCGTCGTTGCGTGCATGACGCCGCGGATAACCGCCGCGAGATACGGAAGAACAGTAGGAAGGGTGCGCTACACCTCGCTGTCGTCGATGTGTCCTAGAGCGCGACCGGTTATCGGGTCGAATATGTGAATGCGGCGCATCCGGATTCGCATGATGGTGCCTGGGGCCGGAGGTACCCCTGGGGTGCGCATCTCGATCCAGTGGTCCGGCGTTAGCTGGACCTGGGCAAACCCATGGCTCCCCACGAAGTAACCGCGTCCTATCTCGACCTCGGTCCCGGCAGGATCCTCGACGATGTCTTCGGCCCGAATACCGATCTCGACTGTTTCCGGCCCCGCTGCCAGCGACGGGGCCCACGCCCGCAGCCGGAATGGACCGTAGGTAACCCAGAACCCGGGCGAGCCCGCGGTGAGCCTGCCCGGGATGAACTGCATGGGCGGTGATCCAATGAACTGGGCAACGAACTTGCTGGCCGGCTCCCGGTACAAGGTCATTGGCGCTGCCAGCTGCTGTATCCATCCGTCTCGCAGCACCGCTACCCGATCTGCCATGACCATGGCGTCCTGTTGGTCGTTGGTCACGAAGACGGTTGTCACGTCATAACCCTCTTGCAGCAGCCGGAATTCGCGTCGCATCTCCTCTCTGAGCTGGGCGTCAAGCCGCGCTAGCGGCTCATCCATCAGGAACACCTCGGGCACCCGGACCAGAGCCCGGGCGGCTTCGACCAGCTGCTGATGACCGGCACCGAGCTGACCCGGGTGTTTTGCCAGCAGATGCTCGATCGCCAGAACCCGTGCCTCCGCCTCGACTCGGGTGTCGATCTCCTCTCGAGGAATCTTGCGGAGCTCGAGAGGGAAAGAGACGTTGTGCCGAACATCCATGAACGGGAACAGCGAGCTCTCTTGGAAGACCATTGCGACCCCACGGTGCCTGGTCTCTGTTTTGGTGATATCGACCCCGTCAAAGAAGATCGAGCCGCTCGTGACTGCGTCCAGTCCCGCAATCGCCCGCAGCAGCGTGGTCTTGCCCGCCCCGGAGGGGCCTATGACAACCAGCAGCTCGCCGTCCGGAATGTCGAGATGATCGATGGCGAGCAGGAGACGGTCCTCGCGGACGACTCTCAAATGCTCCAAGGTGATAGCGGCCATGACGACTCCTGCGTCGATCGTACCCAGGCCACAGGAGGAAAGATACGACAAGGCCTTCCCCGCTCTGCGGAGGAGGCAGAGTCTGAAAGCTGCGGGTCAGACGAGTTCGAGCTCTCTTTCCTCACCGTTGAGTTTGCGGACCGACGAGCAAACCCACCATTGGGCATATTCCCCGCCATACCCTGACGCACTCCGGACCGGCCTCGGGGCTCACCCGGGAAACCTTGGGAATAAGCCACCAAATTCTGCGAATTGCGCGTATCTTTGGCCCGGTGGGCCGCTCTTGTTAGCGATCAAGGCACGCCAGCAGGGACAAGGAATGGAACTCATGAATAAGTCAAGGCTCTTCATCGTCGTAGCGGCGTTTGCGCTCCTGGTGACAGCTTGCGGTGGACAATCGGCGGAAGAGGAGCTGCTGGAGCAGATCCTCGAGAACAGCGGCGAAGACATCGGCGACATCGACATCGACACCGGCAGCGGCGACGGCGACTTCAGCATCAACATCCAGGGTGAGGACGGCGAGGAGATAAGCGTCTCCGGCGGCGGCGACGACGAGAACTTCGAAATCACCGTCGAAGGCGAAGACGGCGAGACGATGACGTTCGGCGGCGGGGAGATTCCGGAAGACCTCTCCGTTCCCGTCCCCGATGGCGGTGAGGTCACCATGTCTCTCACGTCGGGCCAGGACATCAGCGTTGCCCTGCAGTACCCGCCGAGCGAATTCGACCGAATCATTCAGTTCTACGACTCGAATTTCGACGTCGACAGCGACTCGATCGACCGCTTCGAGTCGTCGTACAGCACTGAGGATGGCACGGTACGCAGCGTGAACTGGAACGAAAGCGACTACGGCTTCACGGTCACCGTGTCCGACTGCTACGGAAGCAGTTCGAGCGAGTTGGATGCCGTCTGCGTGTCCGTGTTCCAGAGCAGCCAGTAGCTACCAGGGTTCCTCGGTCCCGTCCCAGTTGAAGAAGCAGCCGTGATCGGTTGACGACAACCCGGCGATCACGCGGCGCATCCCGTCGACGCTGTCCTCAACCGCAAGTGGTGCCCCGCTCCCGCCCATATCAGTGCGCACCCAGCCGGGGTTCATAACGATGCCGATCACACCGCTGAGCCGCCACGAGTCGGCACGGACGCGGAACTCGTCGTTCAACGCTGCCTTCGAATCACCGTAGTCGCCGAGACTGCCGCCGCGACCCCGCCGGGAGCCCATTCCCGAGGTCATGAGCACGACCTTGCCGTTGGCGGCCATACAGCTGCCATCAATCACCGCCTGCGCGACGCGGATCGGGCCTTCGGCGTTGACTGCCATCAGTTCCTCGCGCGTGAACCCGCGGTAGATGCCGGCGTTGTGCACCATGACATCGATGCTGTGCTGCGGTAGAGCTGCAACGAGATCCTCGAGCTGTTGCTGGTTGCGGACCTCTAGCTGGTGCATCTGGACCGCCCCTGGCACCTCGGCAAGTGCCCCGGGACGGATGGCACGTGTCGTAGCGTGCACCGTCCAGCCGGCGGCAGCGTACTGGCGCACCAGTTCGAGACCGATACCGCGACTGGCACCGACAATCAGAACATGGCCTGGTTCATTCATCCCGTGAGTCTCCCACGGCACAGCGAGCTTCGCCACCGCACTGCAAGGCACAACGACCCACGGGCCAGGGTCCCTGATCAGTCGACCTGCTAGGCACGCTCGGTAGCTGCCGACCGCCCCGGAGCCGCCCCAACGGCAACGGATGCCATCCAGGTCGTGAACGGCACAGCAGCGACGAGGCCGATGCTCCCCACAAGCGTGCGAACAATCTCTACGGCAACAACTTCACTGTTCGCCACGGTACCCAGCGATTGCTCCGACAGCACAAATAGGACCAGAAGCGGCAACGCTGCCCCGGCGTAGGCAAGCAGGAGGGTGTTCACGGTCGAGGCAATATGATCCCGCCCGATGCGCAGGCCCCGTGAGAACAGCTCCGCACTGGTCAGCCCAGGATTCGCAGCCCGCAACTCCCAGACCGCCGACGCCTGGGTCACCGTCACGTCATCGATGGCGCCGGCAGCACCCAGGACGATGCCGGCAAGGAGAAGGCCGCGTACGTCGATGGAGTCGAACAAGGTGAGCAACGCACTCTCCTCGCTCACGAAACCCGTGAAACCTGCGATCTCAACGACGAGTGAAGACAACACGGCGGTGAGGATCAGGGCCGCAAGGGTGCCGATGAGCGCAACGGTTGTCATTCGGCTGAACCCGTGAGCCGTGTAGAGCGCAAGAAAAGCGATGGTGGCCGCACCAACGACGGCAACTAGCACCGGGCTGCGGCCATCGAGTATGGCTGGAAGGACAAAAAGCAGCAGCACACCAACGCTGGCCACCAATCCACCCAACGCTGCTGCTCCCCGCCAACCACCAAGGGCAACGACAACAATGCCGAACGCAATGGCGAGCCAAATCAGAGTGCCGCGGCGCTGGAAGTCGGCGAACTGATACTGACGGCTTGGACTCAGACCAGTCACGTTGAATACCTCGAGTTCCCCATCCTCACCCTCGAAGAACTCGGCTATCACCTGCGCCCCTACGAAGAACTCCGGACCGGTTTCACCCGGAAACAGTTCGTACTCCAGGTACTGCGGATCGCCTGTGCTGTCGAAGACGATTGCAAGCACCCGGCACGTCTGGGTGTCATCGAAGGCACAGGGCCGGTCGATGATGTCGCGTAGGACGGCGTTCGGGGAAATGTAGGAGAGGACGGCCGACTGTCCCACCTCGAAAGTCGGCGTAGTGGGCGAATCGCCGAACTCCTGGGTGAACACATAGCCGGCATCGGGGCCAGCCGTCAGCTCGAAATCGACTGTCGCGCAGTCGACCGTGACAAGGCCCTGACAGGGACCGACGACCACGTTCGTGACTCTGGCGGCGTAGAACTCGCTCGGAACTCCAAGCGCAGAAAGCTCCGTGAGGGGCTGGCGAAACCCTGACCCTGGCCAGAGGGCCACCAATCCCACCAGTGTTGCCAGGCCGAGCACCACGGCGATGCCGACCAGGAGATCAAACCGCCGTCGCGGCTCCGGCTCCATCTCGGCGCCGTATTCAAGCCAGTCGTCGAGGTCGGCCGGATCACCGGCCGGTTCCAGGTCAGATCCCATCGCCCCATGATCGCACGGGTCCTTCTAGGGCTGCCACAACCAAGTGTCGGGGGTGAACTGACTCCAGGCGAACCAGAAGGCTTGGTGCGAAGGAAGTTCCTCGCCGCCGGGCCCGATGGCGCGCAAGCCACCTCCGTCACGAACGAGCGTTACTCCGGCAAGTGTGACGGCATCACCTCGCTGGAGGCCCTGCTGCGCTGCCTCGACCGGAAACGCCAGCGCCTCCCCGGTTGGGGCAAACACTCCCAGCACCAGCTCCTGTGCCGGCAACCGCGGATCGACTTCGCCCACTGGGAAGATCGGCCCTGCATCATCACGTCCTTGGAGTGGGTCGGCCGGGTAGTCCCTACCCCGACCACCGTCCTCAGCCACGATGGTCGTTTCGGGGTGTTCTGCCTTCCATTCCCCCCAAGTCGTGGTCACCACCGCCACCTGGTTGAGTTCAACTCCGGCGTCGGCAAGTGGCCCGGTGAGGGCCCTGCCACGGAAAGTGTCGAACATCGACTGCGAGTTGAGTTCGTACATCACCTTGTTGGAACGGGACAACAGTCCCGAGGTGCGTAGCACGTAGGGCTCTGCGCCTTCGGGAACCTCGTCGGTGAGAAAGGCCTGCGCCGCGCCGCACAGGGTGCAGTAGGGCATCCCAATGCGGCGGCCTCCCACCGTGTCGTTGACCATCTCATGGACTTCCATCATGTTCTTGGGATAAGCCCGCGCCTCGCCATTGATTTCGACGGCGAACACAATGCGGTTGTCGGGATACCAGTCCCCGCCCGCGGCGTCTGTCACGGGAGGATCGTCGAGCGCGGCAATGCAGCCCTGGTCACACGGCCCGAGATCGCCGAGTTCCCGATCATCGATGAATACCCCGCCCCAACTGATCAAGCGCCAATCGATGGTTCGGTTGTCCTCTTCGAAGAACGCTTCCCATGCCGGCTCGATCAGAGTGAACAGCTGCCGCTTATAGTCTGCATAGCTCGGCGGCGCTTCCAAGTCCCAGGCGATCATGTGGTCGGTCATCGTGCGCCAGGGAGCGTCAGGAAACAGCGGGCTGATCTCGGTCCCAGCTAGCTCATTGAAAGCTTCGACGATCGCCCGCCATGCTGCCAATCTCGGGACGAAGCTCATCAGATCGGCCAGCAACCAACCGAGGCGCGGATCACCGGTCGATCCGATGGCGAGGATGTCCTCGGTCGCAACGGACTCGAGAGATCCCCACACCCTATCGATTGCCGTTATGGCTTCGTCGCTCAGCTCCGTGGTTGGCACGGTCGGAGCAGGCGGGATCGTGTTGCCACGCGAGTCGATCGGGCCGGCTGGGAAGACGGATGGTTCGGTGGGTTGAGTCGTCGTGGTGCTGTTGGGGGACGTTGTGGTCGATCCAGGCGGCTCCGTGGTTGCAGTGGGGTCGGCAGAGTTGGCCGAACATGCGGCCGTCAGCAGTGAGAGCACCAACAGGTAGCGAGGGATCACCCGATCAAGGTAGCCAGCGTCCCGAGTCAGCAGTGACGATTGCCGGTTACTAATCGATGAACTCCAGGATATGGTGGCAGCATGTGGCGGCCAACCTTTGCGGCCTTCTTGGTGGCGCTCTTGTTGGCGGCTGCGTGCACCAGCACCACTGAGGCAACTGTCGACGAAACCTGGGCGGCGGAGGCGGAGAATGTCGTAGCTCTGCTGGCAGATGCCTACGACATCGCCGACCCCTACCAGACAGCCCGATTCTTCACCGCCGGCGGCACCCTCGATCTGACCATTTGGGGCTACGGCGTCCTGACGACTCCCGACGAGGTGGTGGAAGCCGTGCGCACGCTCTGGTTCATGGAGCCCGGTTTTGCGAATGTCAGAGCCGACCACACGTTTGTTTCGCCCGAGAACGCCTTGGTGTGGTGGTCGGCCTATGACAAGGACTTCGGCGGTGGCAACAATTGGGTACAGAGCTACTCGTTTGGGCCTCGGGGGCGTACCGCATCCAAGGCTTTCCGCAACGTAGAGAGTCCTGACGAGTACGTTGCCACCCCCGAGGAGCTGGCGGCCCTGGAGAGTGGTGAGGAGATCAACACCCGCGAGGAGCTGGCGGCCCTGGAGTTGGCCGACCGCTACGCCGCCGCATGGGAGCTCAAAGACACAACAGCCCTGACCGCTGTTTACGACCCCGCAGTGGTCGTTCGAGATGACACCACCGGCGAGCAGTGGTCCGGCGTCGAGGAGCTGCTGGCAGACCTGGGCAACGCGCCCTCGCTCGAACCCGGCCCGCACCCGCGAACGTTTGTCCATCAAGCTGGAAATCATGTGGAGATGGTCGTCCTCGTGCAGCTCGGCGGAGACTGCCCCCGCTTGGAAGCGCGGCGCTTGCTACTCGCCGGAGACTCGATCAACAGGGAGACTCGCTTCACCCACGTCCCGTCGGCGCAACGATGCCTGACCGACTTGCCCGATGGCTGGTGGAGCACTTTCGAGTTGCCCCCGGATCTGCAGAACAACGTAACGGCGATCCTCGACATCGGCGGTTCGCAAGTCCAACTCGTCAACGCCGAGCCCGTCCACGAAGAGTTCACTAGCTGGCTATTCGACCGCTATATCGAGGCCGAGATCGGCATCCCCGAGGTAGCCGCCGTTTGGTACCCGCCGGCACCTGAGTGTGACAAGCTCGGCGGCCTAGCGATCGAGTCCGACGACCGCTATCAGGGGCGCCATACCGTCGTCATTTGCTTCACCGCAGACCGGCTCGAGTATCCCGATTCCAAGTCCGGTTGGTTTCCGTCTGCGGCTGCCTACGGGCTTCACGAGCTGGGCCACATCTGGATGGTGGATCACTTGACAGACGATATCCGAGCTGAGTTCAACGATCGCGCCGGTCTTGCCGAATGGCGTAGCGCCGACGCCAAATGGGCCGAACGTGGCGTTGAGTGGGCGGCATTCACCATTCCCTGGGCCATCACCGGTGTTGAGGATGCGGTGTGGCCGATCTACTTCGAGAAGGCAACTTGTGAGGAACTCGCCGACCGCTACCGGTTGCTCACCAACCATGAGCCCCTGACACCCTGCGGAGAGGAAGGCTGGTCATGACCAAGACAACCGTGATTGGAGCCGTCGCCGTCCTGGCGATCGGTTTGGGTGTTGCGGCATGCGGGAGTGATTCGATTGACTCGAGCGTCGTCATCGAGATGGAGCCGGCACCGGCGCAGCCGTGGACCGCATCCGGGGAGTTGGTGGATGCCGGAGAGCTCTGCCCCGCCGGCGATCGGGCGAATGTGGGTCTTGCCTTTCCCGACGGGAGCCCGATGACTCTGGAACAGCTGATGGAGTTGTATGGAGAAGCCTGGGATGCAGGCGGAAGTCCGATGGACGTGCCGCGCGTCGGCTGGGAGGAGTATCGGTGCAGTGACGGTTCCGGCACCTTCACTATGCGTGAGGAATACATCCCCACAGCCGCCGAGGACGGGGTGAGCGGTGAGGTTGTCGAGGGTACGGGAGCTTACGTAGATATGACCGGAAGCTGTGTGATCGTACTGACCGAGAATGCAGACCGCACCGATCTCCTGGAGATCGTGTCCACCTGCGAGTTCGAGTTCCCGCCGACCGAGTAGTCACTTGCCTTCGAAGACCGCCCGTACGCTCTCGATCGTGTCAGCTTCCTCGGCGCTCTTGTCTTCCCGGTAACCCTTGACCCGGGCGAACCTCAGGGCCATGCCACCCGGGTAGCGCGAGCTTGCCTGAATCCCATCGAAGGCGATCTCGACAACCTGTTCCGGGCGCACATAGACGATGTGCCCTTTGCGGTGTGTTTCCAACTCCAAGAACCGCTCCGTTTGCCACTCCAGCATCTTGTCGGTCATTCCCTTGAAGGTCTTGCCGAGCATCACGAACGACCCATCTGCAGCCCGCGCTCCCAAGTGGATGTTGCTCAGCCAGCCTTGCCTGCGGCCCGAGCCCCACTCAACAGCCAGCACCACGAGGTCTAGCGTGTGGACCGGCTTCACCTTGAGCCACCCGGCACCTCGCCTACCCGCCGCATAGGGCGCATCGAGCGCCTTCAACACCACGCCTTCGTGCCCGGAGGTAATGGTCTCGTCGAAGAATCCTCGAGCAACCTGCGGGTCGTCCGTGATGACTCGCGGAATCCTTCGGTGCTCAGGCACGATGCCGTCAAGTAGCTCGATCCGCTGCGCCGCCGGCAGATCGAGAACGTCCTCACCATCGACGTGCAGCACGTCGAAGAAGAACGGTGAGAGCACGATCTGCTGATCCTCGCCCTCAGTGCCAAATCTGCCCATGGTTACCTGGAAGGGAAACGGCTTGGCATCGGCCCGCAGTCCGATCGCCTCACCGTCGAGTACAAGTGATTCAGCGGCAAGCTCTCTGACGGCTTCCACCACCTCCGGCACCCGCTCTGTGACATCGTTGAGGTTCCTGGTGAAGACCCGTACCTCACCGCCACTGAGGTGCACCTGGATGCGGGCACCGTCCAACTTGCGCTCCACGGCGGCAACACCAAGCTTGGCGATGCCCTCTTCGACAGAGGCGGCCGTCTTGGCGAGCATCGGCAACACCGGACGGAACAGCTGTAGACCGATCCCGGCAACGGCCTCCCGACCACCGGCGGCTGCCACTACGGCCACCTCGGAAACGTCGCCCGTAAACATCGTCGCCCGCCTGACAACGGTCGCCGGGACACCAAACGCCTTGGCCACCGCATCCATCATGAGCCGCTCACTGGCGCCCTGCCGGAGTCCGCCGACCAACAACGCAGCCAGGAATTCCTGCTCGTCGGGTGTCGCCCGAGCGAAAAGCCCGTCCATTACCGCTTGCCTCGCGGCGGCAGACCCGGTGCCCCCAACCCCGGCGGCAGCGTCGAGAGTTTCGTCAACGGCTGTGAGGTCGAGCGTGGGCTCAACAGCCGGCTGTGGCAGGTCGCGCATCGAGGCGTAACCAACACCGAAAGCGCCTTGCGGCACGACTCCGGCAAGGTAGGAAACGCCGATCGGCAGCTCGCGGCCCACCAATGCCCGTACCGCCCCGGCCAGCAGCACGATCTTGTCGTTGCGGCCGCTGGTGGCGGCAACCTTCTGTGAGGTCTCGACGATATCTCGCAATAGCATGCCCAACCGAAGGCTATCCAATGCGGGCTCCCGAGTCGACGCCTCCTACGGTGCTAGGTTGCGCCCTGGCCGGCTGGCGCCCCGGCCGCGCGCCGGATTCGGAGGGGCACTGTGAAGAGATCTGGAAGCCTCATCACTCGCCTGCCGGCCGGGATCGTCGATGCCTCCTTCGCATCCCTCGCTACGTTCGCCGTCGGGTTGGCGGCCGTCAATCTGCTCCCGGACACCGAGCGCGGCGTCTATGCCATCTACTTCACTGCATTCATCCTGGGAACCGTCCTGCCGCGGACCCTTGTCCTGGTTCCTGCGGAAGTCGAGACCGTCAACTACGAAACCGAGGAACGCCTCAGTTTGGTGCCGCACACACTCCGCCTCGGCGCTCTGCCGTCGGTGGTCGGCGCCTCGAGTGCGCTGTTGGCTGCAATCGTGGCCGCGCCGCTCACTGCGTCCGATGTGATCGGACCGTTCACTATCACAACGGCAATCGCCGCCGTTCTATCCCCGCTGCAGGACCACGTACGCAAGATGTTGCACTTCGCAGCCCGCTCGTGGCCGGCAGCCTGGATCTCGTTGGTCCAATTCACGACTGCAGTAACTGCGGTCCTGGCGATGAATCGGGCTGATGTCCCCGTGGCTTGGATACCCTTCGGAGCTCTCAGTCTCGCCAATCTGGCGTCTCTCAGCTTCGGTTGGGCAATCACCTGGGAGCATCGCAGGGCACACGTCCGCCGTGGGCACATGGAGCTGAGCTCCCTGGCGCGACGCGGCCGCTGGCTGCTGCTCCAGGCGGCCGCTCCGTCGGCTGCCGGTTTTGTCGCAGCAACAATGATCACCCGGCTGGCAAGCCCCGAAGCGCTCGGGTTTGCCGAGGCGGCTCGGGTGGTTTCCCAACCGGTTCTGGTGCTCGGAACGGGGCTATCGATGGTTCTGAGCCCACGAGTTGTCGAAGCCGCTTCGAAGCATGACCGCACAACGGCGCATCGCACCGGGCGTCTCTATCTGGGGGTGATCGGAATTGCTGGGATTGCCTATCTCGGCATTGCAGGCTGGGCTTGGGCACTGAATCCCATGACCGCAATCGTCCCGTCCGCCTACGAGATCAGCGGCCTCGTGGCTCTCACCATCGCGGCCAACCTGGCTACAGCCAGCATCTTCGTCCAGTTCAATGAACTGGTCGGCGCCAAGCGGGAGATAGCGCTAGCCAAGATCTCCTGGAGTACGGCGCCGGTTCTGCTGCTTGGTGCGGCCACCGCCAGCGTGACGGACGCTTTCGCCCGACCCATCGGACGGCTCGGCGAGGCCTTGGCCAAGACAGCCGCCCAGAGGGTTGCCCTCCAAAGACACTACGGGGAAGGCTCGGATGAGAGTCAGCCCGGCTGATCCACCGGGAATCGGGCCGCCACATGGGCGGGATGGCCTTGTAGTGCTTGATTGCGCGCAATCCGCTCGATCCAGACAGCGTGGCTCATGGCGTTCCAGGTTGCGGCCGTTTGTGAGTTGACGATGGCGTCCCTCGCCTCTCCGGCAAACAGCTCCGGCACCTCGTAGCGCTCCCAGAAACCCTCGAGCGGCCCGGAGCGACAGAACCGTTCCCAGGGCAACGCAGTCGCCTTCTTGCGTTGGTTGATCGGATAGCCGGGCACCTTGCGTGCCAGCAGCCCTTTCAGGATCCACTTCGCTTGGAGACCCCGGACATACCGGTCCTCTACCGGAATCGAGGCCGTTGCCGTCAGGATCCTCCCCGCCACATAGGGAAGGATGAGACCTTTGCCGGCGCTCTGCGCCACCAGGCGATCGGTACCAACAGGGTTGCCGAAGGTCAGCAACCAGTGCGAAAGCTCGAGGTGGGAGTAGAAGCGACTTGCGGGATCAGCCTGCCGCTCCAGGCGGTCGACGACGTACTGCAGCGGTCCGCGGTG
>JASJEG010000090.1 GCA_030064765.1 Acidimicrobiia bacterium
GGCCACGATGTGCCGGTTGAGGATGTGGTTGGCGGGCCATTCGGGCCAGATCGTCTGCCGCAGCTTGTCCTTCTCATCTGCGTTGACCAGATGAGCGCCCACTTTGCGGAACTCCTCGAGCATGTCTGCGTAGACGGACTCGTGTATGACGACGGCGTTGTCACAGGAGCATCCGGCAGCGAGGTCGAATGTCTTGCTGGCCTTGATCTTGGCGGCGGCGTCGGCGAGATCCGCGGTCTCATCGATGATGATGATTGCGTTGCCCGCCCCGACCCCAAACGCCGGCGTTCCCGAGCTGTGAGCGGCGCGCACCATGGGCTGCCCGCCCGTGGCGATGACTAGATCGCACTGCTTCATGAGCTCATTCGTCTTCGGAATCGAGGGATCCTCGATGCAGATGAACAGGTCTTCCGGAGCGTCGTATTTCTTCATTACGGCCCGCAGGAGGTTGGTCACTTTCAGAGTTGTGAGCTTGCTCCGGGGATGGGGGGAGAAGATGACCGCGTCCCGGGCTTTGACCACGAAGATGGCCTGCGTCAATGGGTGAAACTCACCCTGCGTGCTGGGTACCAGCGAGCCGACGACACCAACAGGCTTGGCAATGCGCACGAGGCCCTTCTCGGGGATCTCCTCGACTACCCCAACACTCTTGGCATTCTTGACGTCGTACAGGATCCCGCGGCATTTGCCGGCGACCTTGGCAATCTTGGAAGGGATGTCACCCAGGCGGCATTCGTTGAACGAGAAATCGGCGATCTCGGCCAGGAGGTCGTCGTTAGCGGCGATTTCCCACGCGACTGCGTGAGCAAGCTCATCCACCTTCTCCTGAGAGAACCCCTCCGCAATCTTCTGCGCCTTTCGGGCGCGACCCATCAATTCAGAGATGTAGGCCGCCGTCTCCGCATCGTTCTGGCTCACGAGTTCCTCCGAGGTTCAGTCGGTTACATCGCTTCGAGCAGGCATCGGCACAGCTACGCGAAGACTCTGCAACGGATGTCAGCTCCGATACTAGCCTCACCCGTTGGAACGTTCCAACGCTTCTGCCGATACATGTGGCCCGGGCCCGGCTCAACTCGCGCGACGGGCGGTGAGTTCCTGTCAGACCCACCGAATACGTTGAGAACAACCCGCGCTTCCCAGGAATGGGAGATGCGAATGGACATGAATGTCGTTGTGTTGTTCGGCAAGCTGGCTGCACCGCCCGAACTGCGCACCTTCGAGTCGGGATCGAGCCTCGTCAGGTGCTTGGTCACCGTGCGTACCAGCGCCCCGCGGCGTCGGGTCGACGTGGTACCCGTGATCCTGTGGGATCCCGACGCGGAAGATCCGCTGCTTGCGGCGGCGGCCGGAACCAAGGTCTTTGCGGTGTGCTCTGTCCAGCGCCGTTTCTGGACCGCCGACGAAGCGCGACTGAGCAGGCTCGAGGTAGTGGCGCGGCACATCGAGGTCGAAGCGACTTCGGAACTGGGTACCGGCGTCCCGGCAAAGGTGACGGCAGAATCAACGTAGCCCGGCGTCGATTAGGGTGCGCTCGATGCGCAGAGTTTCAATAGCTTCAGCCTCCCAGATAGCGGCCGACGCCGGGTCGATGGTCGCCGACGCCGGCGGGAACGCAGTCGATACCGCGATTGGAGCCGCCATCTGTTCGATGGTTACGGACCCGGGCATCATCGCTCCCGGTGCCGGGGGCTTCATCACCGTGTGGCCATCCGCCGAAGAGCCCGTGGTCATCGACGCCTATGCCGAAATGCCGGGCCGGGGACTGCCGCCGGAGAGATTCGGTCGCGGCGGCCGGGAGATAGTCATGACCTATGGGGGCGGGACCCCCACCATCGTGGGCTACGGCTCGGTGGCGACACCCGGGGCGTTCGCCGGCCTCCGCCTTGCATGGGAGCAGTACGGAGAGATCCCTTGGGCGGAACTCTTTGCTCCGGCGATCCAGGCCGTTGAAGCGGGATTTCCGCTGTCGAGCGCCGCGGCAGAGTACCTCGGACACTCCCATGAGCTTGTCTTCGGGTGGGACCCGCCAAGCTATGACGTCATCCACCACCCGAACGGCCGGCACTTGTCTGCCGGTGACACTGTGCACATCCCTCACCTGGCGCATTCGCTGCGGGAACTCGCCGAGGAGGGCGTCGGCACCCTGTACGGGGGCGACCTGGGGGCGCGTATCGCTGCCGCCGTCGAGGAACATGAGGGCGTGCTGACGCTGCGTGACCTTGCCGAATACAAACCGATCATTCGCAAGCCCGTGAAGGTCGACGTAGACGACTGGACCATTGCCACCAATGCGCCTCCCGCAGTGGGTGGGGTCACCATGGCGGCGATGCTGCTCCTAATGGGTATTAGGGGTTTCGACAGGTGGGAGGCAGCGGATGTTGCCAGGCTCGTCGAGGTGCAGAACGCAGTTCTTGCATTCCGCCGCAGCAACCTCGACGAATTGCACGACCGCGCGGTCGAAGCGGCCCGACTGCTAGAACTCGCAGGGACGGGTGACATCGCCGGGCTGCTGTCTTCACCGTCGACGACCCACACCTCGACTGTCGACTCGGATGGCTTGGGTTGCTCGATTACCGTCTCTGCCGGCTACGGCTCGGGGGCGATGGTTGCGGGAACTGGTATGTGGCTCAACAACTCGTTGGGCGAGATGGAACTGCATCCCGCCGGATTCCACGGTGTCCAGCCGGGGGAGAGGCTCGTCTCGAACATGGCGCCGACCATCGCACGGTCGCAGCGCGGGGCCGTGCTCTCCATCGGGTCGCCCGGGGCGGATCGGATCACGACCGCGCTCAGCGGGGTCTTGGTCAACTTCATCCACGTCGGAATGTCGCTGAGCGATTCCATCGACCACGCCCGGCTCCACTTGGAGATGTTCGACGGATTGCCGACCGTTTCGTACGAGCCCGGTATCGACGTCAGTCAGGTCGAGGGCTTCGAATTGCGCCGATTCCCGGATCTGTCGATGTACTTCGGTGGAGTGCAAGCTGCCCTGTGGGATCCCCATGCGGGGTTCTTCGAGTACGCCGACTCGCGTCGATCCGGGGCGGTCGCCCACGGTGGCTAGGCCCCCGGCATGATCGAAGATCCCGCCGATATCGTCCGTATCGTCGCTGATCCGCTGCGCTTGAGCCTGCTGGGGCGAGCCGCAGAGGGAAAGGTGGAATTGGATGAGGTCGCCAGTTCCTTTGCTATCCCAAAACGGAAGGTGGCCGAGGCAATCGGCAAGTTGCGGGCTGCCGGTCTGGTTGACCAAGACATGCGGCTCATTGCCGACCGCCTACAAAGTCTCGCGGCCAAGCTGCCAACTGCGGAAGGTGTGGCCGCCAGCATCACGGCTGGTCCGTGGTCTACTGAGGAGATAGACATACTGAGCCGGTTCTTCTCCGGAACCCGCCTCACGGAGATCCCATCGAATCGTCAGAAGAGGTTGATCGTCCTGGAGCGTCTCGCTCAGGAGTTCGAACCAGGGCACCGGTATCAGGAGCGCGACGTGAACTTCACGCTGCAGCTCTTTCATCCCGACTACGCGGCGCTGCGCCGCTACATGGTGGACGAAGGGCTGTTGACACGAGCTGAGGGTGTCTACTGGCGAAGTGGGGGGCGCTACTCAACATCCCCGGAGCCTGGGTGATGGAGCTGCCCATTGACGCCGGCCCGGTGACGCTGCGCCGCTGGAGGATGGCAGATCAAGAGGCTCTCGTTGCCGAGGCCAACTCGCACGCTGTCTGGCGCAACATGAGCCACATCTTCCCGCACCCCTATACGACAGCCGACGCGTCCTCCTGGATTGAGCGGTGCATTGGCCAAGACCCGCCGCAGGACCTCGTTATCGCCCTTGACGATCGGCTCATCGGTGTATGCGGGATGGGCCGGGAGGAGGGAGTCAACCGTTATACGACTGAGGTCGGATACTGGTTGGGTGAGCGTCACTGGGGTCGGGGAATCGCGACGGTGGCATTTCGGGCATTCGTTGGGTATGTCTGGAACGAGTTCGATGTGAAACGGATGCAAGCAACGGTCTTCGCCTGGAATCCGGCCAGCGGGCGAGTATTGGAGAAGAACGGCTTCACCCTCGAGGGTGTGCACAGAAGCGCGATCTACAAGGACGGCGAGTTCGTCGACCTCCTCATGTATTCCCTGCTCCGGGGTGAAGCGCAGTGACAAATCGGGACTACTCCTTCGTCCGTCGCCCCAAGTGGATCGCCGGGCACATCATCGTTCTGGTGGCGATCGTCGTGTTCGTCAACCTAGGTTTCTGGCAGTTGCGGCGCCACGCCGAACGTGTTGAGTTCAATCAGCTTCTGGTCGACCGGTCAACCGAAGCCGAGATCCCTTTAGCCGAGGCGCTGGAGCGGTACGGTCCTGCCCAGGACTCGTTGGAACTCAGAGCCGTCAGCGTGACAGGTACCTACGCTGCCCAGGAGGAGGTCATCCTCCTTGCCCGATCGTTCGAAGGGATTTCCGGACATCAGGTTCTTACCCCGCTCTACCTCGAGGATGGGCGCGCCGTTATCGTCGACAGGGGATGGGTCCCGATCGACCTCGACGAGCCCGGTCTGGAGGTCTTTGCGCCTCCGCAGGGCGAGGTCGATCTCGGCGGGATCCTCCGCAAGACAGAGGTCCGCGCATCCTTCGGTCCGACTATTCCTGCGGAGGGCGTGGTCACCCGGGTCCCTCGGGTCGACCTCGAGCGACTCAATGATCAGGTTGCCGGCGAGCTTGCACCGGTCTACCTCCAGCTGCTCGAGCAGGACCCGGCCCAGAGCGGAGAGTTGCCGCGACTGGTGCCACTACCGGAACCAACCGAGGGTCCGCATCGCGGCTACGCGGTGCAGTGGTTTCTGTTTGGCGCCGTCACTGCAGTTGGGTACCCGATTCTCCTTCGGCGCACCGCGGAGCGACATCAAAGCGATGGCCCCTAGCCCTGGGATTCCTTCCACGCCTTCTTACGCATCTTGAGGTTGGCGAGGTCCTCAGCCGACGCAACGTCGACAATTGACGGCCAGGTGGGCAGGTACTTGGTGTACCCCCGTGGCTTGACGTCGAACCGCTTGGCAAGAAGACCCATATAGATCCGAGCCTTGTACTCACCGAAGCCCGGGACGCTCTGGAGCCGTTCCATCAGGACGTCAGCACTCTTGACCCCGTCCCACAGTCCTTCGACCGAACCGTCATACTCCTCCGCGATGTGTCCGCAGACGGCTTGCACCCGTTTCGCCATCGAGCCGGGAAACCGATGCAAAGCAGGTTTCTCCTTGAACACGGACTCCAGTTCTTCCGGATCCATTGCGGCGATGTCTGTTGCGTCGAGCTTGCGGCCCAGTCGCTCTCTCAGGACCAGCGGACTGTGAAAGGCCTTCTCCGTTGGAATCTGCTGGTGCAGCACAAGCCCAACAAGCAACCCAAGGGGGTCTCCTGCGATGAACCTGTTCGCATCGGGCTCGTTGGTGAGATACAGCTCGTTGGGTTGCGTCATCTGATTCTTCCGATCTCCAGTTCTAAGCTGACGGCCGATTCAAGGAGCGTAGATGACGGAGAAGATCTACTCGACTGCAGCGTACGAACGGGCCATGGATGCGACGGTCGTCGGCACAGACTCAGATGATGGCCGGATTCTGTTGGACCGGACCGTCTTCTACCCGGGTGGGGGAGGGCAGCCGCACGACATCGGCGAGTTGTGGATCGGGGACGACCGGCTCGAGGTGCACAGAGTCACTGGCGACAGGGATGGCGTCTGGCACTGGGTCGAGGGATCGCTGCCCTCGGTTGGCTCGACAATTCGTGGCGAACTGGACTGGGACCGTCGCTACCGAATTATGCGCACCCATACGGCAATGCACGCCATGTGCGGCGTGATCTGGCGCCGCTATCAGGTACCCGTCACTGGGGGCAACATGGACGCCGGCGAGGGTCGGCTCGACTTCGAGCTCCCGCAGTGGGATTCGGAGGACAAACCGATCGTCGAAGAGGAGCTGAACTCCGAGCTGAACGCTCGACTGCCCGTCGAAGTCTCCTTTCTGCCACGCGAGGAGGCCGACAAGGATCCCAGTCTGATTCGCACCAAGATCAACCTGCTCCCCTCCGGGTTGACCGAGGTTCGGGTGATTGACATCGTCGGACTGGATCGGCAGGCGGACGGCGGCACGCACGTTGACTCCACAGGGGAAGTCGGCACCATCAGCTTGGGAACCGTGAAGTCCAAAGGTCGTGGATTCAGGCGTTTTCGCTTCACTCTGGACGTCTAGCAGGACATCTAGCAGTCGCTCGAGGTGGTGCAACGCTGCACCGGGTCGCACGACTGACAAAGAACCGACAATCTGCGGTTTAGCGGGTAGAGGAGTTGCGTTGTCTCGAGAACAACCAGAAGAGGTTCTCGATGAAGCGCAATATGAAGACTCGGATGACGATCCTTGCCGGGGTGTTGGCCCTGGTTGCCGCGGCATGTTCCGGCGGCAGTGGCCCGGTGGCGGGTGCCGCCGGCAACGTAGTAACGGAAGCGTCGCAGGGGAATCCCGTCCCTGCCGCCACCTTTGAGACATTCGCCGGCGCGACCGGAAGCCTGGCGGACTACGCGGGTCGGCCAGTAGTGGTCAACTTCTGGGCCTCGTGGTGCCCGTCCTGTGTTGCAGAGATGTCAGCAGCGTTCCTTCCAGCCCAAGAGCAACTCGGCGAGCGGGTGGCTTTCCTCGGTATGAACATCCAGGATGAACGCACCAGAGCCCTGGAGTTGGTTCAGGAGACCGGGGTCTTGTTCGACCTCGCAGAGGATCCCGAGGGTGCCCTCTACACGGCGCTTGGCGGCCTGGGAATGCCGTTCACCGTGTTCGTGTCGGCGGATGGGCAGGTGCTCGACGCTCACAACGGGCCGCTCACAGAGAGTCAACTCGTCGACAAGATCAACGAGGTGCTGCTGTCATGATTGAGGCACCGATCGCACTGGCATTTGCCGCCGGCATGGTGGCCACCGTCAACCCGTGTGGGTTTGCGATGTTGCCGGCCTATCTGTCCTACTTCATGGGACTCGAGTCCGACGGGGATCGGTCGCGGCCGGCGGCAGTTCGAGCGGCCCTCTTCGTTGGCGGCATCGTGTCGTTGGGCTTCCTGGTCGTCTTCGGCGTTGCCGGTGTTCTGATCACCGCCGGCTTCCGCTCGATCATCGACTGGATTCCTTGGCTGGCGCTGGTTGTCGGAGTTGGCGTAATCGGACTCGGTATGGCGCTGCTGCGTGGTTTCGATCTCAACGTCAGCCTGCTCAAGACAAAGCGCGGTCAGAAGGGCAGAGATGTGCGAGCAGTGTTTGTCTTCGGCGTCTCGTACGCCGTGGCATCGCTCAGCTGCACGCTGCCAGTGTTCCTGACGGTCGTCGCCGGTCAGGTGACCCAAACCAACCTGGTGTCTGGCTTGGTCACCTTCTTCGTCTACGGATTGGGGATGGCGCTGGTTCTGGTGGCGCTGACCGTGGCGCTGGCGCTCGGCAAGTCGTCGATCGTCAAGCGATTCCGTAGCGTCATGAAGCACGTCAACACCATCTCCGGCGTGATTCTGATTGCGGCCGGGGTCTACATCGTGTGGTTCTGGGGTACGACGTTGGTGTCCGGAGCAGGGGCGCTCGACAGCGGTGCCTTCCGCCTGGTAGAGAACCTGTCACAGACGGTGCTCAACTTCGTCAACGACCACACCGGGGCGGTTGCCGTTGCCCTCACCATCTTCGTGGCGGCCGCTTCAGTGATGGTTTCCTTGAATCGGAGACAGGCAGGCGGAGAAGATGAGGTCGCCGCCCTGCGTGAGGAAGTCGAAGCAATGCCGCAGTGACTGCCGCCGCTGGATCGGAACATCCCAAGGCACTCGACCCGGCGGCGACAGGTATCGGGAAGAGGGTGAGCGCAGGGTGCGTTGCAGGGAGCAGTAGAGGTAGGAGCGAACATGAACACGGCCGAGTACCAACACTTCGCGTGGCTGGCGCGGTCGTTTGGGCGCACCGACTACCTGCCATTGACCCCCGAGGATCTCGAGGCCCTCGGTGAAGCCGGGTCGTACGTCGACAAGTACCCCGGGACTCACCTGTTCAAGGAGGGCGAGGAGGCAAACGCCTCGTTTGTCGTCCAGCGCGGTGAAGTCGAACTGTACCGGACTCCGGCTGCTGGGAAACGTGTCGTCGGCAGGGTGAGGCCGGGAGCGGTGATCGGCGACATCGCAATGTTCCAAGGCCGTCCGTACATCTCCTCGGCTCGGGCGATTACTCCCGTGCGCGCCTTCCGGTTCGAGCGCAGCCGGCTGATTCCACTGCTGATTGAACACCCCGTCATCGCAATGCGCTGGCTGGTCGCTTGCCTGGGCCAGCTCGAAGCTACTCAACAGCGTGTAATCCGCTTGATGCATCGCACCGTTCGCGAACAAGTTGCCGAGGTGCTTCTCGACGAGGCAGACAACTTCGGCGAGATACACCTCAGCCAGGGGAGCCTGGCCGACCTACTCGGTGCAAGCCGGCAGTCGGTGAACGAGGCCCTTGCTGGTATGCGGGATGACAACGCAATCGAGACCGGCTACCGGGTGATCCGAGTTCTCGACGAGGAGCAGCTCGCCGGCGCGGCTGGGCGCTCCAACTGACTGCGACGTCCGAGCACCACTCCACAAGGCGCAAGTGGTCGGCTCCGTTCACAGAGTGTCTGACATGCGACAATTCCGAAACGTGGGTCGCGGGGCACTCGTTGAACACGGCACCCACCAAGGTAGGACAATGAAGGCAAAGCTCAGTCTGGTTGGTCTTTCGCTGGCGTTGCTTGCGGCCGCCTGTGGCGACGCGGGGACTCCAGCCCAAGAGGATGCAGGGACAGCGGCTGAGGAGCCCGCTTCGACCACGACGGCGAGCATTCCAGAGACCACTGTCGCCGCAGAGACCGACCCTGCGGCGACACCCGCCATCGGTGTGCTGCCGGAAGGACCGTCCGCCTTGGAGACCTCGTCCGCCTCTGAGTTTCCGCCGCCGCTCGTAGACCCGCAGGAGATCATCTCGGGAGGCCCTCCTCCCGATGGCATCCCCCCGATCGAAGAGCCGATCTTCCTGCCGGTGGTGGATGCGTTGGAGCGGTTCGATCCGGCTGAGGCGGTGGTGGCGCTCGAGATAGGTGGTGATGCCAGGGCATATCCCGTCCAGGTGATGATCTGGCACGAGATCGTCAACGACACCGTCGGCGGTGTCCCGGTTTCTGTGACGTACTGCCCGCTGTGCAATTCTGCAGTGACCTACTTGCGCGAGATCCGGGGAGTCGAGACCACTTTCGGCACTTCGGGCCGGCTGTTCTCGTCGGCACTGGTGATGTACGACCGGGCCACGGAGTCACTCTGGACACACTTCGACGGCAAAGCGGTTGTCGGTTTGTTGGCCGGGGAACAGCTCGAGGCCGTGCCCTCGCCGCTGATGGCGTGGGGCGACTTCGCCGCCGCCTATCCAACCGGCCAAGTTCTCGATCCGGACGCTACCGGCTTCAACCGCCAGTATGGGCGGAACCCGTATGTCGGATACGACAACGAACAATCCGAGCCTTTCCTCTTCACAGGGATAACGGACCCGCGAGCCACGTCCAAGCTGCGTGTCGTCGGGGTCAGTATTGACGACGCGGCGACTGCGTTTTCGCTGGACCTCGTGTCCGGTGGCGAAGCCAAGGCAACCAATGCTTCGGTCGGTGCTACCGAAATCGTGATCCTATGGAAGTCAGGTCAGGCGACGGCTCTCGAGTCGGACCGAGTCGAGGGGGGCCGCGATGTCGGCTCATCGGCAGTCTTCCTCCCCGGTGTCGATGGTGAGATGCTGACTTTCACCGCTGCGGGCGACGGATTTGTCGACGATCAGACCGGATCGACCTGGAACATCGCAGGTGAGGCAGTCGACGGGCCACTGGCCGGCACCCGACTGGAACAGGTCAACCATCTCGACACGTTCTGGTTTGCCTGGGCGACTTATCGGCCGGGCACGGAACTGGTCGAGCCCGCTGCGTAGACGAAGGCGCGCAAGAAACCGCGGCACAATTTGCCAGTCTTATTCGTCTTGTATGTGATGTAATCAAACGAGGCGCGTGGGAGAGACGTGCAATGACCGATCCGGTCCAAGAGTCGCGGATCTTCAAGGAGTGCTACCCGGCACTCCGGCGGTTCGCAGCCGTAGTTGGCCCGGACGAGTGTGACCCGGACGACCTCCTCCAGGAGGCGGTCTACCGGGTGTTGAGACGCCATCGGCTCGATGAGCTAGACCACCCAATGGCCTATCTGCGCCGGACCGTGCTGAATCTGGCCTCTGACGAACGCCGCCGCTTCGGCGTTGCCCGCCGGGCGTTGCGCCGGCTGGCACCGGATCGGCGTGACCGGACCGACGAATACCCATCCGACCTTGGTGATCTCGAGCACCTCTCGCCGGCGGAGCGAGCGGTGCTGTATCTGAGCGAAGTGGACGGATATCGATTTGCCGAGATCGGTCGCATGCTTGGCTGCAGCGAGGCTGCCGCCCGGAAGCGGGCCATGAACGGCCGCCGCCGGCTGTATGCGGCGTTGACGGAGGAGGTGTCCCGTGGCTGAGGAGCTGACCAGGGCGCTCTTGACTCGCGCCGAGCGGGGCGAGACCCGAGGGGCTGGTGCAGTGTTGGCAGAGGCACAGTTGCGCCTGGACGCCGAAGGCGATAGGCGTCCCGTCTGGCACAGCGGTCCGGCAATTGCGGTAGCCACGGCAGCAGCGGTACTCGTCATTGTCGGTGGAGTGCTCCTGGCCGCACGGTTGCTGGTGGACGAGGCGACGCCGCCAGAATCGCCCACAGTGCCGGTCACGACGACCGTGCCGCTCACGACGGGCCCAGTGACCCCCACCACTTCGGAACCACTCCCACAAGTGGAGGTGGGCGGGGCGGATCGGGTCCTTGACGTGGCAGTTGCCCCGGATGGGAGTCTGTGGGCCGCCACCGAGGCCGGTGTCGTTAGATGGGACCTCACGACGGAGTCACCGATCGTGTTCTCTGAAGCCGATGGGCTCGCTGGCCGGAGCGTTCACCGGGTCGCTGTCGCCGGGGACGGGACCGTCTGGGCGGCGGGAGACGGGAGGCTAGCGCGCGACGAGTGGCTGGCGCACTATGACGGCACGTGGACGCTCCTCGAAGGCGACGTCCACGGGGACGTTCTCGGGGACCTGGCAGTCGGGCCCGATGGAGCCGTTTGGGTTGCGGCCGGGGCGGATGCGCTGATCCGGATCGACGCCGACGGCTCAAGGACCTACCGGCTGCCCGCGGCGTGGCGGGAAGCCGAACCGTGGACCTTTTCGCTGGCGGTGGACCCTGCCGGTACCGTTTGGGCGACGGGGACCCACACGTCCGGGGTGTTCGCCTTTGACGGTGATTGGCACCACTTCGGTGTTGCTGAAGGCCTAGCCAGCGATGTCTGGGGCAACATCGCCGTGGCCCCGGACGGGTCGGTGTGGATGGGCGGCGAAGGTCTGTACGGGGAGTCCGCCGGCGACATCCCTGCGGCAGGGATTCTCCGCTACCGCAACGAAACGTGGACGTCATTCACCACAGCCCACGGCCTGCTTTCGAACGACGGCGACGTCGCAATCGGGCCCGGAGGAGACATCTGGGTGGTCCACATGAGTCTGCCGGCGGAGGTTGCCGACCGGCTCGACGTCCATCTGCCTTCCGGGCTATCGCGCTACGACGGAAGCGAGTGGGTGACATATGCGGACGTCCCCGCCGGCTGGGGTGGAAGGTCGGCCGCCTCCGCAGATGGGACCCTGTGGATGCCTTCCCAGGAAGGCATCGTGGGCTTTGACGGAGTCGTGTCGAGACTCCTGATTGCCGGACCCGAGGCTGTTCTTCCTCTCGATCCTCCCGGACCATCGGCAGTGTTCGATATGCGGGCCGACAGCTTCTGTCAGTGGTTTACGGCCTTGCAGATGAATGACCTTCTGGCCACCGCTCAACAACGAGCGGGGACTGCATACACCTTTGAGGCGTTCACTGACGATGGCTGCAATGTGTTGTCGTGGCCGACAGAGGGATGGGGATCGCGGGCCTCCGGGGAGCTATCGGCGTTGGTGTATTTCGACTTGGTGACCGATGACGCAGAGGTGAACCCGGACGACTTCGTGGGGCATCGCTTGCTCAACGCAGAGGTCTCGTACCAGATCCGCACTAACCAATTCATGTGGCAGGAAGGATTGGATGGCTATCTGCGGGTAGACGGACACGATGACGAGATTCTCTACTTCGGTTTCGGCGTCGATGACCATGACGGCACAAGGGGCGAGTACAACGAACTCGGTCTGGCCATTGTCGACGAATTACTCCAACTCATGAACTGGATCGCGGCCGGTGAGTAGATGCCGTGTTGTTGTGCCACCTCCAGGCCCACTGTGAGCTCGAGGATCGTGACGAGAGAAGGGAATGCGCAAGATGACACCACGCCTGATACTTCTGGCGGCGTTTGTGCTGGTGGCATCGCTGGCTGCCTGCAGCGGTAGCGAAACCTCTCAAGCGACGACCGCCGCTCCGCCGACAGCCGTTCCGACGACAGCAGGTCTAACCAGTGCGGCCGAGGAACCGCCGACCTCCAAGGTAGAGCCCTTCCCGGCCGGTGAGCCGATCGATTTGGTGTACTTGTGTGACTCAGGTGGCCAGGACGTT
>JASJEG010000091.1 GCA_030064765.1 Acidimicrobiia bacterium
CCGGGAGCGCCGGCCGACAACATGATGAGAAGGTTGGCGCCGTGAGATATCAGCCCGAGTCCGATAATGACGCGCGACAGGGTTCGTTGCAGCAGGAGATATGTCCCGACCGTAAACAGCATGGCTACGACACCAAGGGATACGAGGCTCATTGCTCGGTCTCCATCGAGGGATCTGAGCGTTCCTCGCCGAGTGAGCGAATCAGCCCGAGTGTTATGCCAACGATGACCAGGTAGACGCCGACGTCAAACAGCAATGCAGAGACGAGCTTCACCTCTCCTACCAACGGCACGGACAGCTCCAGGTAGCCCGACTCGAGGAAACTCAGGCCGGGTAGCGCGGCGGCGAACCCAACGAGCACCGCAAGGATCAATCCGGCACCCATGAGCACAGTGGACCGAACGGGCAGCACCCGTCTGACCACCTGAGGGCCACCTGCCGACCAAGCCAGCAGCACCGTCGTACCTGCAACCAAGCCGCCGGCAAACCCTCCCCCCGGTTGGTTGTGACCAGCCAGCAGCAAGTACAAGGAGAACGCCAGGAGCGGACCAGATACGGTGACTATGCCTGCTTCGAGAATCGGTGAGGTCCGTTGCTTCATCATCGGGCCGCGCGCCTTCCCCGAAGGATTGGAACTATCAGACCGGCAGCCCCAAGGGTTGCGGCAACGAGGACGGTCAACTCTCCCAATGTGTCGAACGCACGAAAGTCCACCAGGATCACGTTGACGACGTTGCTACCGGCAGCTTCGGGTTGGGCTTCCCTCAGGTAGGTCTCGGAGACGGCGCTCCCGGAGCGCGTCGAATTGGCTATCAGGCCACCTACGAAGACGAACAGCCCGACCAACGAGGCAACCACAAGTCGCGGTGCCCGGGCGGTGGCCGGTCGTGCGAACACTGCCGGCAAATGACGCAAGACGAATGCGAACAGCGCAACAACCAGAGTCTCGACAAGCAGCTGAGTGAGCGAGAGGTCGGGTCCTCCGAGGACTGCGTACAGACCTGCAATGCCGAAGCCAACGCCACCCAAGAGGATCACGACCGCGAAGCGTCTCCGTACAAAGACGAGCGACACTGCGAAGCCGACGATCAGTATTCCCAGGGTCCACTCGAGAATCGTGCCGGATGTAGGGCGAGTTATAGGAGGCACATCAGCCGCAATCGCAACTGAGGGGCCGATGACCGCAACGAGCAAGATCGTTGCCAGGTACGCAGGAAGCGAACCATTCTGAATCAGGCCGGACGACCGGTCCGCAAAAGTGAGTAGTGCGGGGATCCCCTTGCGGAAGGTACCTTCAGCCGTCGGCAGGCGGGATGTGACCCGACCCAGTGCATCCGTCGCAGCCCCAAGGGCCGTTGGTCGCCACGAGAGGAGCATGCCGAGGCCGAGTGACGCAGTCGACCAGGCAAGAGCGGGTACCCATCCCGGCCAGAGCACGAGCTTCCCGGCTTTGGCGACTCCAGTCACTGTCTCGACCGCCGTGTCAACAAAAGGAAAGAGCAGACCGGGGAACACACCGAGAATGCCTGCCACCGCCGTCAACGACAGTGGAGCCCACAGCAACCAATTGCGCGGTGTGGCGGCGCTGGATCCGGCTGGTTCCTGGCCGGGATCGTGGCTGCCAAACGCACCAGTCAGGAATCTGCCCGTGTAGGCGACGGTGAGCACGGAGGCAAGTGCGGCAATGAGAATCGCAGCCGAGGAGTAGCCAACAAGGGCGTCAAAGGCAGCTTCCTTGGCGGCAAACCCTATGGTCAGCGGCACAGCGGCCATGGAGAGGGCGGCAGCGACACCGGTCCAGAAGACCCCCGGCATCGATGTCCTGAGACCGGAGAGGCGCCGGATGTCCCTTGTCTTCGCTTCGTGATCGATCGCTCCGACGAGGAGGAACAGGGCCGCCTTGAACAACGCATGTGCCGCCAGCAGAGCAAGACCTCCGAAGAGCAGCTCGGGTGTTCCGGCACCGGTGAGAAGAAACATGAAGCCAAGCTGCGACACCGTGCCGTAGGCGAGGAGGAGCTTCAAATCGTACTGGCGGAGCGCTCTCCAGCCACCGAGGGCCATTGTTGCGAAGCCGATGGTGATAATCGTGGGCTGCCACCAACCTGTTGAGGCAACTGCGGCCGGCGCCAACCGACCTACGAGAAAGATGCCTGCCTTGACCATGGTTGCGGAGTGCAGGAAGGCGCTGGCCGGGGTGGGGGCAGCCATCGCACCCGGAAGCCATGCATGGAAGGGAACCTGAGCCGATTTGGTGGCGGCGCCAACCAGAATCAGGACCCACGCGACCGTGACCGGGGTCGAGGCTTCGGGCGGAGCGGCGACAATCTCCGAAATGAGGTAACTCCCGCTGACCTCGGCCAGAAGAACGAAACCGCCGAGCATCGCCAGTCCGCCGGCTCCAGTGACGATCGCGGCGTGCAAGGCTGCGGAGCGCGCCGATGCCTTGTGATCGTCGAATCCGATCAAGAGATACGAGGTGATCGTGGTGAGCTCCCAGAAGACGAACACCGAGAGAAGGTGATCGGAGGTGACCAGTCCGATCATTGATCCGCCGAAGAGCACCATCGTCCCTGCAAAGTTGGCAACGCGTGCATCGGAGGAGAAGTACTTGCGGGAAAACAGGAAGATCGGGATCGCAGCCGTTGCGATCACGAACAAGAACAGCAAGGCGTAGCCATCGACCCGGAACATGAGCGACAGGTCGAGGCTTGGCACCCAATCGATACTCTCCACGTAGGTCTCGCCTCCGAGGATGCTCGGAGCCCGGAATGCCGCCCACAGCAGGGCGGCTAGCGGCCCGACGAGCACCACCAACCAAGCAGCGCGGCCAATAGATCTGCGATAAGCAAGCACGCAGACAGCCACAAATGCATGGAGGAGTAACAGCAAGCCCATAACGAATCAACTTACACGAATCTGGTATCGTATATAATGATTGCTCCCAGCGGCAATCTTTGACTAGAGGAGGTTCGGCGGTGAGCGGTAAATGGACGTTCTTCACCAACCACGCCCATGTGCTCTTCTGCATCTCGCAGGACCCCGATATGAGGCTGCGCGATGTGGCCGAGCGTGTTGGGATAACGGAGAGAGCGACGCAAAGGATCGTTGCAGAGCTAGAGAACTCGGGATACCTTAGGCACGAGAAGGTCGGTCGTCGCAACCACTACGAGCTGATCGCCGACGTACCCCTGCGTCATCCGATCGAAGAGCACGTGGCAGTGGCTGATCTGCTCTCCGTTCTCAAACCCCAAGTCGTCTCCTAGGGCGTCCTCCCACGCCTCCCTAACATATCGGGATGCGAAGTAGAGCTGGGGGAAGTGGCTCGGCACGGGTCGCAGTCTTTCTTGCCCTGATCACACTGATCGGAGCAGGGGCCATCTCCGTGCTCACGAACCGGGGCGCGGATCAGACTGACGTGGCCATCCCGGCCCCGGCACTGACCACAACCACGGCTCCGGCGGTGTCCGCAGCATCCGGGGCGGCGCCGACCACGACAACGGTCGTAGCCACCACCACGACGACCACCACGACCACGACAACCACGCTCCCCGAACTCCGTCTACTCGAAGTTGTGGCAGTACCGGAGAGCGCACTGATTTCGGTCAGCACCGTTGCTGGTCCGGGTGTCACGGCTGAAGGTTTTCTCAGCGAGACGGTTGCGGGGCCGGTCGAGCTGACGGTTGCAGCTGAGGGCTTCCAAACCCACGCCGAGACGTTGGAGCTGGAAGCGGACACCCAGCTGAAGGTCTGGCTCGACAAGCCCGGTCAGCTCCTGCACAAGATCGCTCAATGGAGCACTGCCGGGGCCCCGAAGCAGGTCGCGTTCACTCCGGATAGCCAGGAGGTCTGGGTCACATTGCTCAGCGGAACTGGGTTTCAAGTCTTCGATCGAGAAGGTGAGCTCCTTGCCGAGGTTGACCTGCCCGAGGCTGGTTCGGTCGAGGTGATCTTCAATCGAGCAGGCACCCGCGGGTATGTGAGTCAGATGGAGACGGCGTCGGTCTACGAGATCGATGTTGCCACCAAGGAGGTGTTGCGCAGGCTGGATACCAGTGGCATTTGGACAAAGGTCATGGCGCTTGCACCCGATGGGCAGACTCTGTGGGCGTCCAACTGGGTGAGCAGCAATGTCAGCGAGATCGATCTCACCACCGGTGAGGTGCGCCGCAAGCTGAGCACGGTGACAACGCCTCGCGGCCTGTACGTCACCCCTGACGGGTCGCGACTCTACGTTGCAGGATTCGAGCACGGTGAGATAGAAGTCTTCGACCTTGCTACCGGGGAAAGCGAAGTCATCTATCGAAGCGGCGGCGCCATGCGGCACCTGGTTGGCGACCCCGAGACAGGCCTGATGTACGCCTCGGACATGGCAAGACACCACGTGTTGGTAATCGACACCGCCACCAACGAAGTTTCCGAACTGGCCGCAGTGGACAAAGTGCCCAACACCATTGATTTGAGCCCCGACGGTCGTGTGCTCTACGTATCCAACCGAGGGCGGAACAACCCAGAGACCTACTACAAGCCAGGGCCAGAATGGGGGTCGGTGGTGCTCATAGACACGGCTACCGGCAACTATCTGGATGCCATCGTGGGTGGCAATCAGACGACCGGCCTGGATGTGTCGCCGGATGGGACGATGCTGGCGTTCAGTGACTTCTTGGATAACCGGGTGTCGACCTACCGGATCCCACCCTATGAGGAACTCCTGGCCGGTGAAGGAGGGCGGTGGGAGGCGCACCTAGCCGAGATAGCCAAGTAGGTCTTGCTGCTACAGGCGGACTCTGTCAGGAAACGGCCTTGGTCGCTCACCGGGCACGCAGTGTGAATCCTTGCCGTCGGAACGTCCCCTCGTCGTGCCTATGTCGACGCGCCGGTGGGCAGGTCCGTTGACCTGCCCACCGTGCGGGGAGGAGCCAACAAGGGCTTTGCGTAGTGGTTGCCGTTCTGCCTAGGCGGTGACTGCGGGCTGGGCTGGCTGGGGTGGAATCGGGGACGGGGTGCGGACTGAGCGTACCCCGTAGTACGTCAGCAGCGAACCGAACACGATGGCAATCAGCCCGAGGGCGATAGCGACAACGCCGATGACACCCAGGTAGGGAATGCGAGCCGCTCCCGTCACGGAGACGTCAACGCCGGCCGTGCCATCAGAGTTCAACATCACCACGGCCCACTCGCCATCGGTGACATCCCAATCGAGGCTGCCGTCGACGCTGCGGGCGACCCAAAAGCCTTGATCGGCAGGAGGCGCTACGGCGACGGCGCCGATGCGCTCCTCGAACTCCGGCTCATGGTGGAATGATTCGATCCGAGCAACCGAAGCCCCCGCGAGGTAGGTCGCAACATCGGGAGCGCTGGCAACGCCGATGAAGACGTCCTTGCCGTTGCGGCTGTTCGCCTCGAGTCGAGCCGGAATGCCATCCCAGCCGACGAAGGTGCCGCCATTGCCGACATGGTTTCCAAGATCGATGCGGATATCGTCGCCTACGACCGCAACCGCCTCCGACGAGACCCGGAGCGGCCCGGCCGAAATCCAGCCGTCGTCATCCGGCACGGCTAAGGCAATGCCGCCGAACACCGTGAGGGCGAGGCCGCCCAAGACCAGGGGCACACCGATTACGGCAGCAATCAACTTGGTGAATCTCATCAGCTACTCCTTCTGATCCGGGTCTGCGACCGATTCCGCAGTTGCCGTTGCAGGCGATGCAGTGGAATCGCCGCCGGCCAGGAGTGCGGCTGCGGCCAACAGGACCACCGCCGCCACCAGAGTCGCGGGAGCCGCTGCGACGAGGACAATCATCCCGGCGATCCCAATCAGGAATGCGCCAACTCGTCTTCCGGGTGTTGTCAGGTTGGCCAGCCACCGTTCGGCAGGTGACTCGAGATCTGATTCGCCGGGGATGAGGGCCCAGGCGGCGGCGTAGAGGATCACGCCCAATCCACCGAAAAGGGCTGCGATGAGAAAGCCGAGTCTGACCAACGCCACTGAGGCGCCGGTTCGCTCGGAGATGGCCACGGCCACTCCGCCCAGGACGCGACCCTCGGTCGGACGTTCCAGGCGGGCTGCTGTGGGTTGTGCTTGCTGGGTGTTCTTTGTTTCTTCCATGCTTCCATGGTGCGACACCAGCCTGCACAGCGATATTGGGAGTGTCCCTGGTCGCACCCTGATGAGCATGATGCGGATCAGGGGAAACCCTTACTCGGGAGTGCGGTGAGAGTGCTACGCCAGCTGGATCGCTATGGCGGCGTGGTAGAACATCAGGGCCGTGAATGCCATCAGGAGGATCAAGGATGCTTCGAGCGTTCGCCGGTATCTGCGGAGCAGCATGAGTACCAGCACCGCAGCACCAACGGTTCCCATCTTGGCAACGGCTGCCACTACCGGACTGATCTCGAACAGTCTCGCCATAACCGGATTGAGTTCTGCTCCACCCGCCCGGAGTACTCGGTAAGTCAGCAAATAGTCGACATAGTTGAAGACGATGATGGTGGCCAGCACCAATAGGAAGGTTTGCTGGTTGTCGCGGTATTTGCGCATGCTGGCATCCCACATGCCCGGCCAGCCGGGTCGCTCTACCAGTCGCCGGTCGAATCCACTACGGCGTTCAGGGAAGTGAAAGCGGGACCGGCGGACGCGTCGATCAACTCCGCGACGCCGCCATCTGTGCTCAGAGTGCACCGTTCCTCTTCCTGGTTCGCCTAACCAGAATGTAGCAAATCCAGCAGCCCTTGGGCGGCGCTTGCCTCACGAGGCGTCGGCGACGAACTCTCGCAGATCGGCCGCCAGCTTCTGGAGTGACGGGATGTGCACGTACATCATGTGCCCGGCGTCGTAGTACGTCATACGCACGTTTTCGCGCAGGCTCTCGTCTAGTCCTAGGTGATTGAATGTGTACTCGGTTGCGAAGTAGGGAGTTGCCAGGTCGTAATAGCCATTGGCGACGAAGACTTTCATGAACTGGGTACGCGTCATGGTGCTACGCAACGTCTCAGAGACATCCACGTAGGCGTTCTTGAAGTCCTCGTAGTCCCAGTTCTGCCAGGTCTCGGAGCTGAGAATCTCGTAAGGGAGGTCACTCTCGTACTCCAATTCGCTGCGCACATAGGCATTGAGGGCCGATGTGTAGGCACCCATGGTCGCGTCCATGCTTGGGTCCGACTCGAACGCATCTCCGTCCGAGAACCGATCGATCCCCAGGTACCGGGAGTCGATGCGGCCGACGGTTCGCCCTTCCTCGCGCAACAGCTCCTTGCAGAATCGGAGGATCTCGATGCGAAGGTCGTAGCGGGAGACGTACGTTTCGCTGAGACCGGTATAGCGGGCCACTTTCCGGGCGACACGCTTGAACTTGTCCGGCGGCAGGGCGTCGCCCTGGAAGAGAGCGAGCGCGTACTCGTTGCCGGCGAACTGCTCAACCTCGTCGAGGAACTCGCGCAGCGGCCGTTGCTGGTCCCTGTCCGTCAGTTTGCCGTGATACCAAGCCGTGGCGGCATAGGTGGGCAGAAACACGATGTACGGGAGGTCGTTGCCCCGCCTGAAGGTGCCGGTGCTCAGATCGAATCCGGCGGTCTGGAAGTTCAGGATCGACGAGATGAGCATCAAGCCATTGAAGGTTATGCCATGCCGGGCATAGAGGTGCCCAGCCAGGCCTGCGGAGCGGGTAGTGCCGTACGACTCCCCGGCGAGAAACTTGGGGGAACCCCATCTTTCGTGTCTTGTCAGATAGACCCGGACGAACTCGCCTACTGCTTCGATGTCTTTCTTGAAGTGGTGGTAGTCCTTGGCTTCCTCACCGGGGATGGCCCGGGAGAAGCCGGTGCCGACCGGATCGATGAACACAAGGTCGGCGATGTCGAGGATCGACTGGTCGTTGTCGACGAGCTTCCCCGGAGGTGGATACGGCATCCCGTTGTCGTCCAAGAGCACGCGCCGCGGCCCAAACAGACCGAGGTGAAGCCATACCGACGATGATCCGGGACCGCCGTTGAATGCAAAGATGATCGGTCGTTTCGACTTGTCCTTGACCCCGCCCCTCGTGTACGAGACGAAGAAGAACGAAGCCTTCTTCTTTCCCTCTTCTTCGGTGAGGATCAGACGGCCGGCCGTTGCGGTGTATTTGACGGGTAGGCCGCCAATCTCGACCGTGTGAAAGGTCTCGTGCGAGGTCTCTTCGTAGTGGGGCGGAGGCGGTGTCTCGCCGTCCTTCTTCTGCTTGTCGTCGACCTCTGCTTTGTCGCTCGCCGCAGTGGCGTCCTCGGCCATCAAACTCTCCTGTCTACTTCAGCAGGGGAACTCTAACGAGCCTGCTCGTCGATGGGCCAGCCCGCGTTGTCGAGTAGCGGAGATCTGGCTAAGTGGCGAGGCCGATCGGGCACGACACGCCTGTGCCGCCGATCCCGCAGTATCCGTTGGGGTTCTTCGCCAGGTATTGCTGGTGATACTCCTCGGCGTAGTAGAAGGCGCCGGCAGTTGCGATCTCGGTGGTTATCTCACCGTAGCCGGCGTCTGTGAGTTGGGCTTGGTAGACGTCGCGGGAAACCTTCGCCGCAGAGAGTTGTTCGTCGGACGCTGCATAGATCGCGGAACGGTACTGCGTCCCAACATCGTTGCCTTGTCGCATCCCTTGTGTGGGGTCGTGACCCTCCCAGAAGACGTTGAGCAGCTTGTCGTAGGAGACGAGATTCGGATCGAACGCGACCAGGACCAACTCGGTGTGACCGGTGCGTCCACTACACACCTCGTCGTATGTCGCATTGGGCGTGAAGCCTCCCCCGTAGCCAACGGCAGTTGCGTAGACCCCGGGTGTCTGCCAGAAGAGGCGCTCGGCTCCCCAGAAGCATCCCATGCCGAAGTAGGCAAGCTCGATTCCCTCCGGAAACGGTGGCTTGATGGCATTGCCGTTGACAAAGTGGATGCCGGAGATGGTGATTGCCGTCTCATGACCGGACAGCGCGGTCTCGGCGGTCGGCATTTCGATTTTCTTGAACCACATCTGGACGTCCTCTCGTGCTCTGCAACGGTAACGCGGTATCCGACCGACTTGTTCCGACATGTTTGCAGCGGATTGCGGCTGCGGTTGACAGCTCCGGGACGCGGTGAAGGGGCACCGTGCCGGTGCCCCTTCGGATCACGCTACCTGTCAGAGTTGCTTGGAGGTCTAGTGCTCGTCTCCAGCCGTCCTGACAAACGTGAACTCCGCGTACCCGCCGTCCGACGACTCGATGTAGACGGTGAAGGGCGTGTTCACGGGAGCGTCGGGGAACTCGACCCGGATGTGCCATTCGCCGTGCTTGTTTGCGGTTGTCACGCCACCGCCCCAGTCAGACTCGACCCAGATCGTTGCCTCGGGGTTGGCTGTTCCGAAGAACTTGTCGTACGGGACCGCCTCACCACAGGATCCGTATTTCTGGTTGGCCGTGAAGTCGATCTCCTCGGCTTCCGCGACTACCCAGTAGAAGACGAACTCGGCGCGACCACCCTCGCCCTCGACAACTACGTCAATCTCCTTGTTGGGTGGCAGCTCGTCGTTGAAGTGGAGCTTGAGTAGCCACTCGCCATTCGATCCGACGATCGTCTCGGCCGAGCCATAATCGGATACCGCCCACACGGTGGTACCCGGTACGCCCGTGCCGTAGAACTTGGTCCACGGAGACTCGTTTTCGCCGTACTTCTGGTGTGCTGTGAAATCGTTAGCGGCACACACGTACTTCATGCGGAACTCTTTGCGGTGATCGCCGGATTCGACAACAACTCCGAAAGTCTCGTTGCACGGAGCTTCACGGAACTTCACCCGCAGCTCCCACTGACCCTTGTCATTCGCCTTGGTCTCGCCGGAACCGAAGCGGTTGCCCACCCAGATCTTCGTCCCCGGTTGAGCGGTTCCGTAGTACACATTCACGGCGGGGGAGCCGTCGACGACCTCCCACTTCTGGTGGGCGGTGAATGCGGTATCAGTCTCGCGATCCAGGTAGACCTTGACGGCCTTCTCGGTGATGTTGCCGGCAGAGTCCTTGGCCTTGAATGTCACAACGTTGCCGCCGGGGTTGAGGATCAGGACGATCCGCCAGTTGCCCTCTTCATCGACGTCGGCCTCGTAGCGGCCTGCAAAGACTCGCGCTCCCGGCTCGGTCTTGCCCTCGAAGGGGATCGTGTCCTCATCGAAGTGCTGCTCGTTCTCCGGGAACAGGATCTCGAGGGACGGGGGAGTGGTGTCCTCTTCCTCCTTCGGGGGATCCTCCTTGGGGGGCTCCTCGGCCGGTGGCTCGTCCTTGGGTGGTTCTTCGGCGGGCGGCTTGTCCGCCGGTGGCTCATCCTTGGGAACTTCTTCCTTCGGTTCCTCGTCGAGCCCCACTGTGTCAGCCACGTCCTCCGCTGGTAGAAGAACCTCAACGGCTTTGGTCGTGGCCGGAGCCAGATCATCGGCTGCCGGCTGAGCGCTCATTGCAGCCGCATCGCTGGCCGGTGAACTGCTGAAGGTTCCGACCTGTGCGAGCGCGGCACCCCCGAGCAACACAACGACAAATGCGGCGATGAAAACGAGTACTTCACGTCGTCTCATGACTGTTCTCCATCCTGATGACATAGGCAGCGCGATTGCTACTCTCAGTGGTCACTCGCATTCGAACCCGTTTTGGTTTACTCCGATTTGGCAATTTCTTTGCCAGGGCGAAGCCCGCCGTGAAGTGGTTATCCTGTGGGGGTCACGACCGGGAGAACTCATGTCAGACGAACTGATGTCCGACGAAGTCGCACCAGAGGACGAAGCTGCAACGGGAGACGCACCAGTCAACGTCGAAGCGAGTGCCTTGGGAGAGGAAATGGCGCCGTTCGATGAGGGCCTTGGCGGCGATGAGGAGTTGGTTGAGGCTGATCTTGGTGCACCAGTTGCTTCCCTCACGGAGCCAGTTGAGAGCGACGCCAGCACTTCGATCCTCGACTCGGTACTACATCCCGACGAGGGATTTGTTGGCACCACGGACAAGCTCAAGACCAAGTATTACGAGAAGGAGCTCCGCCGTCTCCAGATGGAGCTCGTCAAGATGCAGGAGTGGGTCAAGGCCAACGGGGTGCGGGTTGTCGTGATCTTCGAGGGTCGTGATGCTGCCGGCAAGGGTGGTGTGATCAAGCGGATCACCGAGCGCCTGAATCCCAGGATCGCTCGTGTTGCCGCTCTCGGTACCGCAACTGAGCGTGAGAAGACTCAGTGGTGGTTCCAGCGCTACGTCGCTCATCTTCCGGCTGCAGGTGAGATAGTCCTCTTCGACCGGTCGTGGTACAACCGTGCGCTGGTTGAGCCCGTCATGGGGTTCTGTACCGAGCAGCAGTATCAGGAGTTCTTGCGGACGGCGCCGGAATTCGAACGAATGCTGGTTCGCAGCGGGATCATCTTGATCAAGTACTGGTTCTCGGTGAGCGATGACGAGCAGGAACGCCGCTTCCGGGCGCGCATCAAGGATCCCCGCAAGCGCTGGAAGCTCAGTCCGATGGACCTCGAATCGCGGAGCCGTTGGGTCGAATACTCGCGAGCGAAAGACATCATGTTCGCCCATACGGATATCAAGCAGGCGCCGTGGTATGCGGTGAACGCTGATGACAAGAAGCGGGCTCGCCTCAACTGCATCTCTCACTTCCTGACGATGATTCCCTATGAGGACCTGACGCCCGAGGAGATCGAGCTGCCGCCTCGCCAAGACAATGAGGGTTACGTTCGGCCTCCGATGTCCGACCAAACCTTCGTTCCCGAGGCTTACTAGCGTCGAACCAACTCGGATCGGCTTTCGTCGTCGAGTCACACACTGCTTGCAATTGCAAGCAGTGTGCTTACAATGGTGGTGTAAGGCCAGATATGATTACTCCACTTCAGCCCCGTGCCGGTTTGCCCAGCGGGTATCCATACGACTACGAACGCCAGGTATCGCTGCGCGATGGCCGGATCGTCCACATTCGCCCTGTTGTTCCCGGCGATGTCGTCCTTCTCGCCCGAGAGGTCAAGGAGGCGGACGCGAACACGCTCTATCACCGCTTCTTCAACTCCGCCATCAAACTCGATCAGCGCCGGCTCCGTTATCTGACGGAGATCGACTACGAGAAGCGTTTCGCCTTGGCGGCGTTCGTCGATGGCGAAGGCGTCGGCATCGCCCGGTTCGAGCCGGCCGGCACCGGCGTCGCTGAAGTAGCAGTTGTGGTGAAGCCCGAGTGGCGCCGTCTCGGTTTGGCCACCGAGATGTTCGCACTACTGGAAGAGGCTGCGCTGGAGCGCGGCGTCGTTGAGTTCGAAGCTCTGTATCTCGCAGACAATCACGCAATCGAGCGAGTGCTCGAGAAGCGGGGTTTCTGCGGCGTGACGATCGATTCCGGAGTCGCCCGCGTCACCAAGAAGCTGCGGGAGCAGTTCTCCTACCGCGAGCATCTCCCGTCTTGAATCGGGTCACGAGGTGGGCGGGTTAGCATCCGCTGCATGACGAAATCAGTCGGGGATCTCGCAGCCGATCTGGGCAAGCGATTCGGCTTTGGCAAGGCCGCCGGGTGGGATCCCGTAGGCCTCCAGTTTGGTGATCCCGCC
>JASJEG010000089.1 GCA_030064765.1 Acidimicrobiia bacterium
AGGCCGCGCAGCAATCAGGTTGTAGTTCGAGCCTCTCCTGCGGAGAGGGCCGAGTATTGGCTACGCCAAACTCGGATCTAACCGGGTCATCGATTGGCAAAAACGCCTGCCGTTGAGTGCATCCTCATGGCCACGATGAGGAACCCGGCGACACACGGGAGGGTGACTATGGCGATGGCACCACCGACAGATAGGGAGGTCGCGGCCAACGCACCGACGATCGCGGGCACGACCAGGACCCCAATACGTACCCCGGCCGTCAGCGCCCCGAGTCCCGATGCGGTCTTTCCCGGGAGCTTTGCTGCATCGTCATACAGCCGGGGGAGCATCGTCGAGGTGCCCAGGCCGGCTATGAAGAAACCGGCGATGGTGGCAACCCGGCTGGATGTGAGTGACGCCACACTCAACCCGAGGCCGGCCAGGGCGGTAGCCACCAGCAACAAGCGATACGTGCCGAGACGAACTGCAGCCCAGTCTCCCGAAAAGCGTCCGATGGTCATCCCTGCGGTGGCGGCGATGAACCCGAGACCGGCATAGCCGGCGCCTACCCCGAAGTCATCAACCAGGCGGAAGGCGGCCCAGTCGCTGGAGGTGATCTCGAGCGTTACCGCAAAGACACCGGCGAGGGCAAAGAGCACCAGGGTTGGGTTGAGCATTCTGCGTCTCGATGCGGGCGATACCTCACCGTTGCTCTCATGGACTTCGTCGACTCGCAGTAGACCGCGACCTACGTAGATGAGGGCTAGCAACAAGACGGTCCCTGCGCTCATGAGGTGGGCTTGCAGCGAGATACCTGCGGCGGCGATCCAAGCAGCGGCGAGGCCGCCGATCACAGTCCCGAGGCTCCACAAACCGTGCAGTCGATTCATCACCGGCGTGTGGCGGCGTGCGCTCAGCCACGACGCTTGCATGTTCATTGACACGTCAACCAGAACATCGAACGCGGTCATGCCGATCAAGCCGATCAACAGAATCACGGGAGTCTGAGCTAGTCCAATGACTCCGAGTGAGGCGGATATGACGACTCCGGACGCAAGTATGACCCGCCTTGTCCCGAATCGTTCAATGAGCGGCCCGACCACAATGCTGCCGACCAGTCCTGTTATGCCGGCGATCGAGATCAACAGGCCTACCTCGGCGATGCCGATATCCACCCGGTCTCGGATCTCGGGGAGACGAGGAATGAAGGAGGCCGGCAACGCCCCGTTGATGAAGAATTGGGTGGCGACGGCCGCAAGCGCGCTTCGATCCGGTGCGCTTAGCGATGCGACGCGGTTCGATTCGGACAAGAGAGAACCTCTCACGGGTCGGGTGTCGATTGCGGCAGCAATCCGGCCGGCTTGGAGAGGATAGGGCCTGGCACGGCACGCCAACCATCTGCCGCACAGGATCGGGGAAGGCAAGCGTCGTACAATCCGAGCATGAGGATCCTGTTGGTAGGGCCCGGCCGGGCCGGAATGTCTTTGGCGATGGCGTTTTCCTCCGCCGGGCACTCCATCGTCGGTGTCGTCGGGCGAACTGCTGAGTCGGCGCGGACCGGGGCGGAAATGGTCGACGCTGGTCCATTGACCCTCGATGAGCCCTTGCCGCCGGCGGACCTTCTGGTCATGGCCACCCGTGACGGCGCCATCGCTCCGGTGGCGAGGGCTCTCGCCGCCAAGGAGCTCGAGATCGAATCGGCGGTGCATGTTTCGGGTCTCACGTCGGTGCTGGCGCTCGATCCGCTGCGAGGTCGGCAAATCCAGACCGGATCGTTCCACCCCCTCCAGACCCTGCCGAATCCGGAGGCGGGAGCGGCGCGGCTGGCGGGCGCCTACATCGCCATTACCGCCGATTTGCCGCTACGCCGGCGTCTCGAGGAATTGGCCGGCGACATTGGTGCAATGCCGTTCGTACTCGAGGACGGCGACAAAGCGCTCTACCACGCAGCAGCTGCGGCAGCAGCCAACTTCCCGCTGGCAGCGCTGGCGATGGCCGAAGACCTGTTCGCCGAAGCCGGCGTTCCCTGGGAAGCGGCACGGCCACTGGTGGAGGCAGTGGTCGCAAACGCATTTGACATGGGGCCACGAGCTGCACTCACAGGTCCCGTTGCCAGGGGCGATGTGGCAACTGTGGCCGCCCAGCTACAAGCGGTCCGCACCCAGCACCCCACCTGGCAGGTTGGTTTTGCCCGGTTCGTCGAGCTGTTAGCGCGGCTGACCGGTCGGGCGGAGCAGATCGAAGCTGTGCTCAATGCCGAGGAAGACGATTGATGCGGATAACGAAGACGTTTTTCGAGACACGGCTGGTTGCCACCGGCGAGGTTGGGTTTGTGCCGACAATGGGTTTTCTCCACGAGGGACACCTGGCGCTCATCGAAGCGGCCCGTGCCGCCAACGAGACGGTGATCATGTCGCTCTTTGTCAATCCGCTTCAGTTCGATCGAGACGGGGACCTCGCCCGCTATCCCCGCGATCTCGAGCGCGACGTCGAGTTGGCGGCAGCCGCCGGAGCCGACGTCGTCTTTGCCCCTGAACTGGAGGAGATGTACCCCGGGGAGCAATTCACGAGGGTGAATGTCAACCGGCTCAGCGACGAGATGGAAGGTCCCAACCGACCCGGTCACTTCGAGGGCGTGGCCACTGTGGTTGCGAAGCTGCTGGCCGGCGTCCAGCCGGACCGTTCCTATTTCGGGCGCAAGGATGCCCAGCAACTCGCAATCGTGAAGCGCATGGCGGCAGATCTGTCATTCCCCGGTTCGATCATCGGGGTACCGATTGTCAGGGAGAGCGACGGCCTGGCACTCTCCAGCCGCAACGTCTTCCTCTCCTCGCAGGAGCGGGAGGAAGCTCTGGCGCTGAACCGTGGCTTGATGGCGGCGGCCGATGCTGCCGAGCAGGGGGTGCGCCGTACGTCCGAACTGGTCGGAGCGGTACACGGCGAGATTGGCACCGAATCCAATCTGTCTGTTGAATACGTGACCTTGGCCAGCCAGGATCTGGTCGAACCGCTCGACGAGCTGGATCGACCTGCATTCCTGGCGCTGGCGGCGTGGTCCGGCAAGACCAGGCTCATCGACAATGTGCATCTCGACGAGGCCAATGGTGGCTTTGTCGCTGATCGAGGCGGCCGTCTAGAGACAACAAGCGTGCTCTACGGACCTGGAGGTCCGGGTGGAGGAAGAGGCTGATGCTGCTGGCAATCGACATCGGGAACACTCAGACCGCCGTTGGCCTGCTCAGCGGACAGGACGTTGTGGCTCACTGGCGGTTGACCACACTTGCCGGGCGTACCGAAGACGAGTTGCGCGTCTACCTGACCGGCCTGTTTGGGTTGGAAGGCTATGAGCTCAGCGAAATCTCCGGGGTTGCCGTTTCGAGTGTCGTGCCCGCCCTGACGGCGGCCTTCCGGACTGTTGCCCACTCCTTCACCGCAGGCCCGGTTGTCGTCGTTGGCCCCGGGGTCAAGACCGGGATGCCGATTCTGATAGACAATCCGCGTGAGGTCGGCGCCGATCGCATCGCCAACGCGGTTGCAGCTCGGGACCGCCATGGCGCCCCGGTAGTCGTGGTGGATTTCGGGACTTCGACGAACTTCGATGTAGTCAGCGCCGATGGTGAATACCTCGGTGGTGTGATCGCTCCCGGTCTCGAGATCGCCACCAATGCCCTCATCTCAGGTACCGCGGCCTTGCGCCGAGTGGAATACGTGGCGCCGAGGTCGCCGATCGGCAAAGGCACCGTCGAAGCGATTCAGAGTGGAGCCCTGTATGGGCACGCCGGGTTGGTTGACGGGATCATGGAGCGGGTCGTTGCCGAGATGGGTGGCGACGTGACCCGGGTTGCCACCGGAGGGCTGGCCTCTACCATCGTGCCGCATTGTTCGAGCGTCTCCACGATTGACGAGTGGCTGACGCTCGAAGGACTCCGCAGGATCTATGAGCTGAACACCACATGACCGACATCCCCGAGAACCAAGAGCCCACGCCCGAGGGCGGGTTGGCCGAACATCCGCTCACCGCTCTCCGCCTGGCGAAGCACGAGTCGATACTGGCCGGTGATGGCTATCCGTATCGGTTCGCCCGGTCCGACTATGCAGCCGATCTCCAGGAGCGCTACGGCTCGCTGGAAGCCGGTGAGGAGACCACCGATCAGGCGACGGTCGCCGGGCGGTTGATGGCGCTGCGCAGGATGGGAAAGCTCGTGTTTGCCGTCCTCCAAGACGCCACCGGTCGGATCCAGTTGTTTGTCGACAAACGCACCCTTGGTGACGATGGCTTTGCGCAATTCGACGAACTCGACATCGGGGATTGGGTAGGCGCATCCGGGGTGATGATTACTACCAAGAAGGGTGAGGTGAGCGTACGCATCGACAGCTTCGAGTTGTTGGCCAAAGCGCTGCGCCCCCTCCCCGAGAAATGGCATGGGTTGCAGGATGTCGAGATGCGCAGTCGGCGTCGCTATCTCGACTTGATGGTGAACGAGGATGCCAGGAAGATTGCGCTGACCCGCGCTCGCATCGTCTCCGAGTTACGCCGCCAGTTCGAAGCTCGTGGCTACATCGAAGTGGAGACTCCGGTGTTGCTCAGTCAGGCAACCGGGGCGCTGGCCCGGCCGTTCCAGACTCACCACAACGCGCTCGAGCAGGACATGTATTTGCGGATTGCCACCGAGTTGTTCTTGAAACGGCTGGTCGTTGGTGGCCTGGAGCGGGTATTCGAGATCGGGCGGATCTTCCGCAACGAAGGCGTGGACTCCACGCACAATCCCGAGTTCACCATGCTGGAGTCGTACGAGGCCTTTGCCGACTACAACGACATCATGGTGATGGTGGAGGAGATGATTGCCGCAGTGGCGGTGGCTGCTGTCGGCTCTACCGAGATCACCTATCAGGGCAGAACGTTGGATCTGTCCCCGCCATACCGCAGGGCACGGATGGTCGACTTGGTGGCGGATGCGGTAGGGGAGCCGGTTGGGTTCGATCGTCCGCTCAGCGAGATGCGGGATCTGGCGGACCGGCACGGTCTCGAACCCGACCTCGCCTGGGGTCACGGCAAGATCATCGACCAGCTGTTCGAAGAGCTGGTGGCGGACGAGATTTGGGAACCGACGTATGTGCTCGACCATCCCAAGGAGACTTCACCGCTGGCACGGGAACACCGCGACGATCCGAACCTAACGGAGCGCTACGAGCTGTTCATCGCTGGTGCCGAGTACGCCAATGCATTCTCCGAGCTCAACGACCCGCTGGACCAGCGGGCCCGCTTCGAGCAGCAGGCGCTCGCTCGAGCCGAGGGTGACGACGAGGCGCACCCGATCGACGAGGACTACATCCTGGCCCTCGAATACGGCCTGCCTCCCACGGGAGGACTGGGCATCGGTGTCGATCGCCTGGTGATGCTGCTCACCGACCAGCACCACATCCGCGAAGTCATCCTGTTTCCAACGCTGCGGCGCGAGGTCTAGCGGATTCTGGCGTCGCAAACCGGAACATATTCCGGTCAGGGACGCCAAAACCGGCGCGCTTTGGGAGATAATGCCTTAGGAGGTGGATCTGCGGTGCGCCTTCTCGGTATGTTGTTTGTCTGCGTGCTGGTGGCAGCGTCCTGCGACACCGCCGTTGACGGGACCGCAGCGACTACCTCGCCGTCGACCTTGCCCAGTACCTCATCGTCTTCTACGACCACGCCGACGACGGAGCCGGCAGCGACGAGCACTACACCGGTTGCCACGACGACCACAACGTCGACTACGACGATTCCAGTCACTACAACAACGCTCGAAGTCCCCTTGCTCGAACAGCCGGTGTTGATTGTCAACAGCAGTGGTGTCTATCAGGTCGGCGTCGACCGGACGATTACCCAGCTTGTGACCGGACCTGTGGCGTACGCAGTGGATGACGCCCAGGGGGGTTTGCTCCTCCAGGTCGAACGGGGACGGAGGGTCTTCGCCGGGTTCGAGGGTGAGCCGCCGTCCGGGCGTCCCACCATCATCTGGTGGATTCCGGCCGGGACGTCTTCTCCCCAGGAGTTGCTGGTCCCGACGCCGGGCTCCGGACACTATTTGAGCCTGCACGACGCATTTGCTGTCGGCGAGTCGTTCGCCGTCGTTTACGAGCGTCACGAAGGAACCGTTCCCTTCAATACCTCCGATGGTAGGACCGCCGACATGGCGGACACGCTACGAGTCTTCGATGTTGCTTCGGGGTCGGTGACCCAGCTCTACCGGGTTCGCGGCTACGAGTGGAACCTGACCGACATCACTGCAGCTAGTGGGCTGGTCTCGGCTACCGAGGTCCAACACAGTGGCTCCGGATGCCGGCTTCTCGACGCGACCACGGGCGAGCTCGTTACCTTCCCCGGGTTTCCGAGCGCTACACCGGATTGCTTTGATGAGACAACTCAGTGCGCGATCTCCTGTGCCCTGTCGGTCGATGCCGGCAATGTTGCCTATGACTGGGTGCGGTATAACGACGAGTCAGCGGATTGGGAGATTGGCGTTGCGGACCTAGCCACCGGAAGGGAAGGCTCTCGGTTCTTGATGCAAGGCGAAGGACAGAGCACGCCCGAACTGGACCTGTACGGCGATCTGGTGCTCCTCAATCGCACCCGGCAGGGCCTCTTCAATCGAGCCGAGGAGGAATATGAGGACGCAGCGCTGCTGGTCGACACCAACGACCTCGACTCGCCGCCAGTTGAACTCCCGATCGCCGGTCGAGCCCGGTTCGTGACACAGCCCGTCGACGTAGCAGCGCCGGTTTCCATTCCCGGACTCACGCACCTTCGGGCAGACGGTATCGGTGCGTTGGATTTCGGTGACCCAACCGACCTTGTCGTGCAAACGCTGGTGCAGGAGTTTGGCGAGCCATCGAGCGAGGAGGGATACGTTCCCGGTGGGCACCCGCTGCGGTACCTCCGCTGGGAAGGTATCGGTCTCACGGTGAGGCTCAGCGACTACTTCTTCCGAGAGGATGGCCTGGAGCATCTTGCCGGATGGAGCGTGTGGGGTCAGTCTCCGCTGCTGACGACGGCAGAGGGCATCGGCATTGGCTCCACTCTGTCCGACCTGGAGGCGGCATATCCCGATCGCGTGGTCCTCGAGGCCTTCTGCGATCCGGGCGGTCCACCGACTGCTGCCCACGTGGAGTTCCCCGCCCCCGACCAAGTGAGGCAACCCACCATGAGCTTCTGGTTCGGCGGCGATCTCCCCGCCTCAACCGCTCAGATCACCGGGATGGAAGCCGGGGCGAGCGAAGGCTGCTGAGCGAGCGCCGCCAGAGATCTGCGAAGTCCCCACCTTTGCGATCACTCTCTCCCATCACAGCCGTTTAGGCGTCGCAAACCGGAACATATTCCGGTTTAGGACGCCAAAAGCGGTCGTAGAAGAGTCCTCACTCCCACCTGAAGAAACGGATCGCCGCTGCGGTCGCTGCCGTGAACACCAGGGCAATGACTAGCCAGGAGAGCCCGGCGTCGAGACCAAGCCAACCATCCTGCAAGGCTCGGATGGCGTGGCGGAGCGGAGTGATCGCGCCGATCGCGTCCATGACTCCCGTGAGCACCTCGGGGGGTGGCCCGGCTCCACCGAGGATCAGCATCACAAACCACAGCAGGACACCGAGCGCCTGGGCGGCGCGGGCGTTCGGGAGGACCGCCCCCAGGAGCACTCCGAGGGCGGCAAAGGCCAGACCGGATATCACGAACGCCCCGGCCACGCCAATGCTCGACGCCGGCCAAACGATGTTGTGCACCAGCTTGGCGACGACAACGAGGAGCGTCGCACTGAAGAGCGCAATCACGAACATCGTGATGACCGACGATCCAACGACGATCCAGGTCGGCATTCCCGATGCGTGGTAGCGCTTGAGCACTCCAAGCTCCCGGTTGCCCGCAATGTGCACCGGCAGGCTGATCAACCCGACCGAGGCGGTCACCAAGGCGACGTAAGCCGGTACGTAGTAGTCCATCGCCCCGATACCGCGGTAGTAGTCGGCGTCTACCTCGTTGCCGAACACGCCTCCCATCACAAAGAGGACGAGGAGTGGGAGAGCCAGGGCGAAGAGCACGGTCAACGGCTCTCGCAGGAACAGCTTCAGCTCCAGCCAGGACGTCTTGCCGAGCAGTCTCACTCTGACTCCTCCTCGGTAAGGCTGAGGAAGACGTCTTCCAACGTTGCCCGCTCCTGACGTAGGTCGACCGGAGCGATGCCGCGCTCGACCAGGGCGGCGGCGACGTAGGCCAGCACCGGCCCATCGCCGCGCACTTCGAAACGGTCACGGTTCCGCTGTACTTCCGTGACGTGTGGCACGTCCCACAACCATGCGAGATCACCGTCCCGATGGCTGAAGCGCACCCGCACCCCACCGCCGTAGCGCTCGATCAAGCCCTGCGGGCTGCCATGGGCCACCACAGTGCCGGCATCGATGACGACCAGGCGGTCACACAGGGTCTCCGCTTCGTCCATGAAGTGAGTGACCAGGACAACCGTGGTTCCCTGTTCCCGGATACGGCGGATCAGTTCCCAGGCAACCCGGCGTGACGCCGGGTCGAGACCTGTGGTCATTTCGTCGAGGAACACCAGCTGGGGGTCGTTGGCGAGGGCCAGGGCGACAAACAGCCGCTGCTGCTGGCCTCCGGACAGGCTGCCAAACCTGGCGTCGCTCTTCTGTCCCAGTCCCCAATCACCCAGCAGCTCGCGCCACTCGCGACCACCCGCTCGCAGTGAGCCGAATAGGTCGAGTGCTTCCCACACCTTCATCCGGTCCGGAAGCGCAGACTCCTGAAGTTGCGAGCCGATTCGGCGGCGAATCTCTGCGGCGTGGGTCCTCGGGTCGAAACCGAGCACGGACACTTCGCCGCCCTCTATGGAGCGCAGACCTTGGAGGCTCTCGACGGTGGTGGTCTTGCCGGCGCCGTTGGGTCCCAGGATGCCGAAGATCTCACCTTCGTCGACACGAAAGGACACGTCAGAAACTGCGGTGAAGCTGCCGTAGCGCTTCTGGAGATTGGCAACGGTGACTACCGGGGCCGGCATGTGGCCCAGGCTAACCGGGTCCCGTCCAGGTCAATCCACAGGAGCAAAAGCGAGGAAGTTACCCGAGTCGTCTCCCCGATTCAGGAACGTCGCTCGTAGAGGAGTGCCAACTGCGATCGATTCGGGATCGCTCGGATCGACCCCGATGATCTGACCGCTGATGGCCGGTCCCTCACGTAGCCGAACGATGCCGGCACAGTACGGGTTGTTGCGGTCGTAGCCGGCGGCGATCATTGCGTTAGTCCCGATGTGCACGGTTGTGAACGCGATCAATTCGCCAATCCCGCTCATCTCCTCCCACGACATCTCATTGCCGTAGCAGGCCGGGCACAGAGGCCGCGGTGGCACATGCAAGGCTCGGCAAGATTCGCACCGGGACCCCATCAGCTTCTCTTCCGCCAGGTAGCTGTAGAAGCTCGTGCCGTTGTGCTCGCGAACCTCCATCACAACCGCCTCTCGAAGATGTGGACGACACAGGTTTGGCCGGTCCCACCAACGTTGTGAGTCAGGCCGATGCGTGCATCCGCCACCTGGCGGTCACCCGCTTCGCCTCGCAACTGCTGCCAGATTTCAACCACCTGGCCAACTCCGGAGGCGCCAACCGGATGTCCCTTCGATTTGAGCCCGCCTGACGTATTGACCGGCTGCGGCCCGTCGAGGGCGGTACGGCCATCCTCCACCGCCTTGCCTCCTTCACCGATCGGGAAGAACCCGAGATCTTCGGTGGCGATGATCTCGGCGATTGTGAAGCAGTCGTGTACCTCGGCGACGTCGACATCGTGGGGGCTGAGGCCTGCCATGGCGAAAGCCTGGTCCCCGGCCAGCTTGGCCGCCCGAATCGATGTGAGATCCGATCGATCGTGGAGCGCGACGTCACTGGCCTGCCCGGAACCGATGATGTGCAGCGGGCGGTCGGAAAACGACGGGACCAGGTCCTCGGCAACCAGCAGCAGGGCAGCCGCACCGTCGGAAATCGGGGAGCAGTCGAAGAGCCGCATCGGCCAGGCAATGGTTGGGTTGGCGCGCTCATCACGGAGAAAGTCGATCTCGTCTGCCCAATCCGGAAGTGGACGACCCTTGGCTTCGGCCCGGGCCCTCTTGGAAGCCATGATGTCCGAGATGCGCGCTCCGAACTGGGCCTTGTCGTTGCGAGCACCGTTGTCGTGGTTCTTGATGCCGACGTGCATGAACGCCTCCGGCGTTGCGCCGTAGCGAGCCATGTAGGAAGTCGCCATTGCGGCATAGAAACCAGGGAAGGTGAAACCGGCGGGTATCTCATAGATGGCGTCGCCCGCCGTCGCCAGCGTGTCGGTCACCTGCTCTGTCGGCAGGTCGCTCATCTTCTCGATGCCACCAACCAGCACGATGTCATAAAGACCCGAGGCCACCGCAATCAATCCCTCGCGAAAGGCGACGCCGCTGCTCGCACAGGCGTCTTCGATCCGAGTGGCAGGTCGCGGGGCCAGACCGACCCAATCTGCCATGATCGGCGCGGTGTGACCCTGCTTCTCGAACAGATCGCTGCTGTAGTTGCCGATGTACAAAGCTTCGATGTCGGCGGGATCGAGCCCCCGGTCCACGCTGCCGCGCATCTCCTGGAAGGCATCTACAAATAGATCTCGGGTGGCGCGGCCGGGGAACGTCCCGAACTTGGTCATTCCCGCACCGACTACTGCGACTCCCCGCCCAAGTCTGCGTTCACTCATCGGTCCCTCCGCAGTCGTGTAACCGTAGGCAATGATATCGGTGGGGAGATGGCCGCTCGCCGCGCTTCGCCAAGCCAAGGTCTCGAGCCGGTAGATTTCGGGTAGCGCACGAAAGGCTGAGATGACGGTCACCTCCCCTTACGGGTCCTGGGATTCCCCGATCACGATTTCGATGCTGACCGAAGCTGGAGTTGGGCTCGGTGGGGTTAGCACAGACGGCGGCGACCTCTACTGGCTAGAAGGCAGGGCGCTCGAGGGAGGACGGCAAGCGCTGGTGCGGCGCACTGGCCACGGGGTTGTTGAGGACGTCGTACCTGCAAGCTTCAATTCTCGGTCGCGAGTCCATGAATACGGCGGCGGGTCCTACGCAGTGAGAGACGGCGTGATCATCTCCTGCGACTTCCAAGACCAGCGGGTCTACCGAATCGTGGAAGGGGAAGTGTTTCCGATCACTCCCGAACCCAAGATCCCGGCCGGCGACCGATTCGCCGACTTCGTCTTCCACGGCGACCGCATCATCTGTGTGCGCGAGCGTCATCGGGAGGATCGGGAGGCGGTCAATACTCTCGTGGCTTTCCCGCTGGACGGTTCGGAGAAGCCCCAGGTCATCGCAAAGGGTCACGACTTCTACTCGTCGCCGCGCGTCAGCCCCGACGGCACTCGCCTCGCTTGGCTGTCCTGGGATCACCCCCGGATGCCGTGGGACGGCACGGAGCTGTGGTGTGCGGCTCTCGCCGCCGATGGCTCGATCTCGGAGCCCGAGTTGGTAGCCGGTGGTCCCGATGAGTCCATCTTCCAGCCGGAGTGGTCGCCGGCCGGGGTGCTTCACTTCGTCTCGGATCGGACCGGCTGGTGGAACCTGTTCCGACTCGTGGACGGGCACATCGAAGCCCTGCACCTCATGGAGGCCGAGTTTGGAGTGCCCCAGTGGGTCCTGGGGATGAAGCGGTACGGGTTCCTCCTCGGCGAGCGGATCGTTGCGGTCTATGGCGAGGGAGGCTATTCCCGGATCGGGGTTCTCGAAGGAGACAGTCTGCGCCAACTGCACACCCCGTTCGATAGTTTTGGGGCCTCGTTGGGGACCTGCGGCGACCAAATCTTCACTACCGCAGGTAGTGCTTCCAACCCGGCGGCGGTCGTGCGGATCGATGCCGACACCGAGGCGGTGAAGATCGTCAAGGAGAGCTTGCAGTTGGATCTTCCCTCAACGCTCATCAGCTTGCCCGAGGCTATTGAGTTCGAGACGACCGGCGATGCAGTGGCCCACGCGTTCTACTACCCGCCGCGCAACCCGGACTTTGCTGCCCCGCCGGGACATAAGCCCCCACTGCTCGTGTTGAGCCACGGAGGTCCCACGGCAGCCACCACGCCGGACCTCAAACTGGCCTATCAGTTCTGGACCTCCCGCGGGTTTGCACTGGTCGACGTCAACTATCGGGGTTCCGCCGGCTACGGACGGGAGTACCGAAATGCGCTGCGGGGCGAGTGGGGCGTCGCGGATCTCGATGATTGCATCAACGCTGCCCT
>JASJEG010000086.1 GCA_030064765.1 Acidimicrobiia bacterium
CCCTTGCGTTCGGTCCAGGTGAGAACGACCTCGTCGCCCACAAAACGATGAATCTCGGCGCCGTGACGCATCGCACTGGTGGAAACGTCGGCGACAAACCGCTTGAGAAACGCGTGATAGCGAAGATTCCCCAGCTCCTCTGCGATCTGGGTAGAGCCGCGTAGATCGACGAACAGGAAGATGCGGACCTCCTGCCGTGGCCGGTGGTAGCGACCGAGGATCAAGCCGACAAGCACGCCCCGCCCGAGCAGCCGATTGACCTGGGCAATGAAGTTGATCACGAGGGCCGCGACAAAGCTGATGGAGACAGACCAGACCAGTCCCGGGTCAATCAGCTCGCTCCACGCCACGCCACCAATCGTCAGCAGCGGCACGGCGATTGCCCCAACGATGATGGCGAGCCAGGCCAGGCTCCGGGTGATCAGAACGACCAGGAACGGAGCTTCGCGCCACCGCCGGGGAATGAGGCCAACCGCCCAGCCAACGTCGAACGCGACCATCCCGGCAGCGATGAGGAACCCGATCAGCGCTCCGGTGACAATCGACTGGGTTGTGCCGTCGCCGAGAAAATAGCCGGGGATGAGGCCGATAAGCGCTCCCAACGGTGCAACGACGGCGATGACCCGCACCATGATCTGCCACTGCTCCGACCTAGTCACGCACCCGTCTGCTCCGCTCGGACGGGCAATCCTAGGGGGCCTCACCCCATCCATGCGCCGGTTCCATCAGGAGACAAACCCGCCGACCACCCGGTCAATCCTCTACCCGGGCGTCGGTGACACGGCGAACTGCCAACCCGAGGGTCAGCAACAGGCCCAACACGGCCACCCCCACGACCGACAATGAGCGGACCGGAGCGAATGATGACGTGGCGAGAGCCACGGCGGCGACGCAGATGGACAGAAGGATGACGGTGGCGACCTCGTTGATCCGGCGGCTGTTGAGCGCTGCCGATCGCTGAGCTTCGTCGCGCCTGTCTATGCCTTCCCAACCCAGCTCGGCAGCGAGGTACCACAGGCATGCAACGACGATGAGCCGAATCCAGTTCGGGTTCGCCGCAGTGGCCGCGATGAGTCCTCCCGCCAGTGTCAGCAACGTAGCCACTCCGATGAGTCGCCCCGCCCCGAGCAGCATGGCGACGACGAACACGACCGCTCCTCCCCAGGCCACCGTGCCGGCCAGGTCGTTCGGCGACACGGTCCCGATGATGAGGGCCGTGACTGATGCAACGGCGATTGCAGTCCCACTCAGTGGCAATCCCGCGCGTATCAGGATCCCCCTCATCGGCTTCTCCGGAAGGTGTGACGCCGCCGTCGGTTGATTTCTCCGAGGGTCACGCTGAGGGGCATCCCCGCCCGCCATTGAGCGGATACGATGCCGCTGTCCGCCAACCGATCGCGCACCATCTCGCGCTTAGCCTCGAGCAGCCGGTAGGCGAGGCCCAGCGCAACGTCGTCTCCCTGGTATTTCGTGGGCGTGGCGCACTCGACAACGGCGATGTCGTGACCGCCGGCCGCCAGGAGAAACAGAGCTTCGATGAACCGATCCTCGAGCAACGGAGACAGTGCCACAACGAATGATCGGGGCGGCAACGCGCGGGGAGGAATCACCCTGAGGGAGCGGCGGGCCACGCTGGCATAGAGGCCGGTGGCCAGTAGCGCATCGGCAATGCGCTGGAACTGGTGACGTCCGGTGCCGAGACTCACCCAACGCACCACTCCTCCCAAATCGACGAGACCAACCCGATCGGTCGCCGTCAGATGGCTGTCGGCCAGGGCAATTGCGGCCTCGATCGCCAAGCCGACAACCTGGTGCACGTCAGGTACGGACTCGATGAAGGAATCGACGAGCAGCACCACATCGGTTGCCCGGTCGGGATGACGCTGCGACACCCAGAGCCCGGGAGAGCGAGCGCTCGCCCGCCAGTTGATGTCCCGCAGCGAGTCTCCCGTTGAGTAGGGACGTATGTCGGCGTATTCCACGCCGCGCCCGGCGGCCTTTGAGGGATGCACACCGGTTGTGCGGCGCACGAGCCACGGGGCCAGCAGACTCCGCAGATCTGTGGGGGTAGGTTGCACCCGAACGAGGGCCATCTCGCCGGCCTGAGTTTCCCAGCGAAACAGTCCGTGTGCCTCAGTAATCACTAACCGCACGCGGCCGAGGTCGTAAGTCCCCCACCGCTGCGCCGGTAGCGAGCAGCGCAGGGTTGCCTCATCGGCCACGATTACGTCGACTGCCGCGGGAGCGGCCGCAATCCCATCATCCGGAAGGAACCCCGCTTCGGGCTGACACTCCACCAGAACCGAGCCTGCGGCCCCGGCCACCGTGGTCACTACCTCGATCTCGTCGCCGACGAGCACCCGGTTGTTGCGAACCTCCGTGCTCGCTTCTCGCGGCGGCGAACTCGGTCGGAGCACACCCAGGGCCAGCAGTACCGCCCAAGGGGTCACCAGTACCGCCGCCTCAGGAAGCCCACCGAGGATTGCGAACAGTGCACCGGCTGTGGTGACCACGGCTGCGACCAGGAAGCGATCCGTAGCGCGGCGGGTCATTGCGGGGCGGCGTCGTCCGGAGAAGGAAGCGTCGGCGGTGTTGGCACCGTTGCCAGACACTCGGCCACCACCGACGCGCTATCGGCACCACGTACCCACAACTCGGGCAGCAACACAATGCGGTGTGCCAGGGCCGGCACTGCAACGGCTTTGACATCGTCGGGGATCACATACCCGCGTCCGGCGATAGCCGCCCGGGCCCGGGCCAGCTTGATCAGCGACTCGACGCCGCGAGGGCTCGATCCCACGTGCACCTGGGTGCTTGCCCGGGTGGCATGAACCAGCGCCACGCAGTAGTCGATAACGGCTTCTGTCACCTGCACATCTTCGAGGGCGTTCTGCAATGCCAGCACGGTCGGGCCATCCACGACGGGGTCGAGCCGGACCATGTCGGAGCGGCGCTCGAGACGGCGTCTGATGATCTCGACATCATCTGCTGCGCTGGGATAACCGATCGAAGTTCGCAACAGGAACCGGTCGATCTGCGCCTCGGGGAGCGGATAGGTGCCCTCGAACTCGATGGGGTTCTGCGTCGCCAGCACAATGAAGGGCGCGGGCAAGGGATGGGACACTCCATCGACGGTCACCTGCCGTTCTTGCATAGCCTCGAGCAAGGCCGCCTGGGTCTTCGGCGGGGCCCGGTTGATCTCATCCCCCAACACCACGTTGCTGAAGATCGGCCCCGGACGGAACTCGAATTCGTGGCGGCGCTGGTCATACATCAGTGAACCGGTCACGTCGGCAGGCATTAGGTCGGGAGTGAATTGCACCCGACCCACGGTCAAACCCGTCACCTGTCCCAGAGAGCGGGCGATGAGGGTCTTGCCCAAGCCGGGCAGATCCTCGAGGAGCACGTGTCCGTTGGCGAGTAGGCCGCTGAGGACCAGTTCGAGCTGCTGGCGCTTACCGACGACGACGGTCTCGAGCTCATCGAGCACGCGCTCACAGGTTGCGGCAACGTCGGGAACTGTCATAGGCGCAGTCATGAGACCCCCTTGCGGTCATCTGCGAGCACAATCGTGAGGAACTGGTCGATTTCGGTGGCGGTCGGAGCTCGTTCCGTCTCTTCCGGATCGAGCAGCCAGCCGACTTCGCCGAGCAACTGCCTCATCCGCTGCGGGTCTTGCTCGGGGTCGAATCCGTGCCGCAGGGGCACGAAGTGCTCTGCCACACTCGCCAGGTGCGGCCTGAGCCTGCTGGCGTGGACTCGCGGATCGCGCAGGGCGTCACGTAGCACCAAGACATCGGAGCGCAAGCCCGCCAGGACAGGTCCCCGGTAGGACGAGGAGCGGTGGGGCCGGCGCCAGGCGACTCGGAGCCCGGCCGGCTCCGGCGCCGCAACGGCGAGCAGATCCCAGACGAGGACGGCGGCGATCCAGACGCTGGCCCCCGTCAGCCACATCCGCACCGAGACTCCCTCCTCGCGCGTCACCGCAATCAGGATCAGCAAGGCCGGAGTAGCCACCCGGAGTGCCAGGATGAGGATTCGGCGCGACGTCATGGTGGGTCGTCCCCCACTGTGGTCAAGCTGCGGCGCGCCTCGTTGAGTGCCGCAGCGGCCCGTTCACGATCCGCCGCCGTAATCGGATAGTCGGAGAAACGAGCGAGCTCGTAGAGATGAGCCAGCAGGACTGCGGGGCGTTTGATGATCGGGAAGGCGGCGAGAGCTCGGGCCATGTGCTCGGACGGCGTCTCGGTCGGTCGACGATCACTGCGTTGCTCGGCAAGGGCTCCTTCGAGAGCGGCGTACGCCGCCATCACGCCGTCACGGGGGTCGTCCGAGAGGCTGAGCCGCTCGGACGCGCTATCCAGCGCTGCGTCGAGCTTCGGCGCCAGCGTTGCCGGAGACGAGGGCTCGCCGGCGGTGGTTGAGAAGCTGGTCCGCCGCAGCACCAGGAGAGCTGCCACTGCGAGAGCCAGGAGAACTGCAACGTCGCCCGCATTGACTCCACCCGTTTGCTCGTCGGCAGCCGGGTCCTCTAGCTGGGCTTGGAGCGATGGCTCGACTTCCGGAGGCGAGTCCTCCAGAAACGGATCGCGCGGGGACAGCATTAGGAGGACGAATACGACCAGCAGGACACCGAGAAGGCCGGCCCATGCGGGCACTCGGCGGGGCGGGCCTCGTTGAACCGAAGCCTGCGGGTCGCGGAAACTGATGATGAGGGCGCCTACCACCGCAGCTATCACAGCTACGAGGACGAGTAGGCCGCCCAAGTCGGGCAGCCCGAGCCAGTTGTCGGAGTCGGGGGCTTTACCTGTACCGAAGGTCAACACAGCAATCCAGCCGATCAGGGCGAACAGGATGCGGCGGGGGCGGGACCCGAACCGAGCGATGATCGTGCGCATCGCGGGCATAAGGTCAAACTAGCGCGCCGGCTCGTCAACCGCTGGAGAGCGGATTCCGCCGGCGCCTAACGAGACTTGGCCATCACGCGTTTGTCCCGTTTCTCGAGTGTCCTGGGTGGCCCGGCCCGATCCCGGGAAATCGACATGCGTTAGGTCGCGGCCTGGTCTAGCCTTGCGGCCGATCAAGCCAGACCATTCACACAATTTGGGGATTCAAGAGATGATCAAGAAGCGCTTCTTCAAGACCAAGGACAACGTCGAAGTGACGTTTGCCACCTCCGTTCCCGCAGAGGTAGAGGGTGTCTCTCTGCTCAGCGACGCCTTCGGATGGGCTCCCGAGCCCATGAGGCTGGTCGGCACCACGTGGAAGACGCGGGTGCGCCTCCCGCTTGATCAGCGATTCCAATTCCGGTACCTGGCTTCGGGTGGTTGGTGGTTGAACGATGACGCCGCCGACGACTACGAGGCCGATGAACACGGCACCGTCAACTCAGTGGTCAACACGTTCCGGCCTCAGTAGCCCGGCGCCGGCCAACGTCGGCCCCGGCCGTCTATCTCTCCAACACGTAGGTGCCAGGCGCCGCTGCGATTGGTGGGTGCTTGTCTGAGCCCATCGGGGGTGGCGGTATTGGGTCACCGGAGTGGCCGGCAAGCCACGCCACCCAGTCGCCCCACCAGCTTCCCGGCTGCGAAACAGCGTTCTCAGCCCATTCGTCGGGGTCTCGGGTTGTGCCGCCATCAGTCAGGTAGGAGCGCTTGTTGTCTGCCGGCGGGTTGATGATGCCGGCGATATGCCCGCCGTTTGCCAGCACGAAGCGAACCGGGCCTCGCTGCAGCTCCCTCACCTGGAATGCGCCGCGCCATGGGACGATGTGGTCATTGTCAGCGGCGACCACATAGGTCGGAGCCTCGATGCGGCCGAGATCGATACCGGTTTCCTTGATCTGCAATTCGTCTGACCGGCGCAGCTTGTCACCCAAGAAGAACTCCCGCATCAGGAACGAGTGGACTTTGCCGGGAATGCGCGTTCCGTCACTGTTCCAGTAGAGGAGGTCGATGGCCGGCGGATCCTTCCCCAGCAGATAGTCGTTGACCACGTAACGCCAGATCAGATCGTTGGAACGGAGCATGTTGAAGGTCGCCGACATGCGCCGTCCATCGAGATACCCACCTGAGGCCCGCATCATCCACTCGGCGTAGCGGACCCCTGCTCGGGAGAGGAACACGGCTATGTCGCCGATGTCCGTGAAGTCTTGGTGGGTCGTGAGATATGTAGCGGTATTGGCCGACTTGTCACCGTGTGCGGCGAGATAGGCGACAGTGACCTGCGTCATGAGACCGCCAAGGCAGTAGCCGAGGAAGTTGACCCGATCGCAACCCGTGATGTCGGACACGACGCGCCGCGCGGCGAGGGGACCCTGGTCCATGTAGTCGTCCCAATCGAGCTCGAGGATTCCGGCATCGGGGTTCTTCCAGCTGATTGCGAAGACCGTGAAACCGGAGTCGACCAGATACTTGAACAGAGAGTTGTGCGGACGGAGGTCCATCACGTAGTACTTGTTTATCCAGGGGGCCACCACCAGCAGCGGTACTGGCGCAACGGTATCGGTGGTCGGGGAATACTGGATCAGCTCGATCAGCGGGCTGCGGTAGACGACCCGTCCTGGTGTGGCGGCTAGGTCGCGCCCGACCACGAACGCATCTTGGGGGACCTGGGTGATTCGTCCGCGCCGTAGGTCTCGGGCAAATGCGGCGGTTCCTTTGGCGACGTTCCTGCCGCCGGTCCGCACGAACTCACGCCAGGCCTCCGGATTCGTCAACGCCAGATTGGCCGGACTCATCGCATCGACGTACTGGCGAGTCCAGAACCTAACCCGGTGGCGCGGGTCCGGCACCATGGTCTCAAAGGCGTCTGCGAGCTCCATGAACCAGTGGCTGTTGATGAGGTACTGCTGTTGCAGTGCAAAGGCGGCAGCGTTCTCGGTCCATGCGGAGTCGGAAAAGCGCGGGTCGCTCGGTACCACCTCGTCCAATTGGTTCCCCCACACGGAAGCAAGGGTGGTGGCGGAGAGGCGGGTTGTCCGTCCGGCCGCCTCTGCCGTTGCTGCGCGGGTTTGCCTAGCTGCCGACCGCAGCCGGGTCAGAACATTCGACATCAGATCCCTCAGCCGCTGCCTGCATTTTCCTGCAAACAGGGTGCGATCGGAAGCATTTTGTCTGCTGTGTTGGTCTTGATAGCGCGCATTGGGTCACCGATCGTGGCCTACGACCCGATCGAGGGTCGGACGATTGCCCCTGTGGATGGGAGAGAGACAGATCCCTTGGCAACCGGACGTCGCATGCCGCGCTGGTCACCCCGGGAAGAACAGGCGACCTCACGTTGTTGACCAATCTGCGACTCCACGCCGGCCCAAACGAACTACTCCTCACAGAAGCGAGCACGCATGCCGCATTACGCAACGCTCAAACTGATGTCCTCCGCAGAGGGCTCATGAGATACGGCCTAGTTCTTGGTGCCGGGGGTGCAACCGCCTGGGTATTTCACAGTGGGGTGATTCAGACTCTGCAACAGGAGGCCGGGCTCGATCCCAACAAATCCGAGCTGATCATCGGGACCTCGGCGGGGGCTGCGGTTGCAGCAACCTTGCGAGCGGGCCTCGACGTGAAGGAGGTACTAGCGGCAGCCAGTCGTCCGCCCAGTCCCGAGCAGCGGTCGGCGATGTTGGCCGAGTTGAGGGCGGCCCGGAAGACACTACGTCCCCTCTCGCCGGGCCTGGCCCGCCATGCATTTCCCGGAGGGAGGGGGATCACTCTGGCGCTCGCTGGGCTGAGTCCGCCTGGGTGGTTCCCGACCGGTTGGCTGCAATCATTCCCGGGAATCAACCGCCTTGCCGATTGGCCCAATGGGCTGTGGGTCCCGGCGACGCGGGCAGCAGACGGTGCGGTGGTCGTCTTCGGAAAAGATCGATGCGACGTGACGGTCCAAGACGCCGTCGAGGCGTCATCTGCCGTGCCGGGCATGTTCCGCCCCAAAGTCATCGAGGGCGTGTCGTTTGTCGATGGCGGAGTCACGTCCTCGACTCACGCCGACCTACTCATCGGATCGGGGGTCGACGTAGCGATTGTTTCGGCGCCAATGGCAAAGCCGTCCCGGCGGTTGTTTGCCAGGCAGGCGCGCCGGCAGCTCCAGGCCGAGGTTGCCTCGCTCGAGCAAGCAGGGATCGCGGCCATCGTGGTGGAACCGTCCGCGGCAGCGATGGAGGCCGCTCGTGGGTTCCCTCGCCGCCGGCCGGAGGCGGCAGGCGCGATAGTGGCTCACGCCATTGCCGCTACCCGATTGGCTATCACCTCGCTCTGATCTGAGCCGGCATCGGGCCCTGAGTCGATTCCCGGCGCGGCGAGCAGTCATCCAATCTGAATTCCCACTCGGCAGCGAATAGCCGACAACATGGATCGTTGTTCTCGTCTGCATTCCTGCGGACTGGTCCGGTGGTGATAGGTCGCCGCCGCAGCTCTGCTCCGACTCCTCCGCCGTGGAAGGGGCGGGTGGACCGCGCCCGCAGTCTGATCGTCTCTTACGACGGCAGTGAACTCACCAGGGTGCGGCTCGACGAGATCGAGAGTGCTTTGCAACAGGCGAATCAGGACAAGGAGCGCTTGACTGATGCCATCGCTCAGCTCGACCCGGCTCGGGTTGCAGCCGAACTCAAGGCGGCGCTTCGTTCCCGCCCAGACCCGACCGCCGCCGACACGCCCGTAATCACGACGCTGCGGCGTCGCTACGAATCGGTCCACGCCCTTCAAGACCGACTCGTCGCGCTGGAGAGCCGGATTGAGGTCTCGCTCGTGGACATCGAAGCTTGTGCCGCCGCCATAATCGACAGTTCCCTCAGGGCGGGGGGAAGTGCCGCGATGCGTCCCCACCTCGACTCTCTACACGCGGATGCACTGGCCCTCGCTGCGGCCCACGACGAGGTTGCTGCAATCTGAAAGGGGATTGACCTTGAACTGCCCGCTCTGCATCGATCAGACGCTCGATATCACCTACCACAGTGGGATCGAGATCGACGTTTGCCCAAGATGCCGTGGTATCTGGCTCGATCGCGGCGAGTTGGAGAAGCTCGCCGGGTCGAAGCCCGCTGCCAAGGCCGCAAAGCCCGCAAAGCAACCGTCTTCCAAGGATGTGTCCGGATCCGACAAGAAGAAGTCGAGCAAGTCCAAGAAGAAGAAGAAGAAGTCACTCGGCTCCCGCTTGGGCGACGTGCTGGAAGACGTACTCGATCTGTAATCGCGGCCGCCAGCGGTCCTGCCGAAACAACCGATTCTGGCGTCCCAAAACGGAATATGTTCCGGTCTGCGACGCCAAAACGGCTGGGGGCTACTCGTCCAGGAATATGTCCCGCTGCAGTTCAGCGTTCTCGACGAACGAATAGTCGGCTAGATCGGTGATCCCGGCCTCGGCTAGTACCTCGTCGTCGATGTAGAAGTTCCCGCTGTGGTCCCGGCTGGGTCGCTGCATGACCTCGTAGGCCGCGTCGGCGAGTATCTCGGGCCTTCGGGAGCGGCGCATCGCCTCGTCACCGCCGAGCAGATTCTGCACGGCAGCAGTTGCGATGATGGTGCGGGGCCACAGGCTGTTGACCGCAATTCCGTCGGCGGCGAATTCGGCGGCCATGCCCAGCGTGCACATGCTCATGCCGTATTTGGCGATCGAGTAGGCGACATGGTTGCCGAACCAATGGGGCTGCATGTTGAGTGGCGGGCTCAGCGTGAGGATATGAGGGTTGTCCGCCTGCTTCAGATGGGGAACGCAGCTGCGGGAGACCAGATAGGTGCCGCGGGTGTTGATGTCCTGCATGAGGTCGTACATCTTCATCGGTAGGGCTTCGGTGTTGAGCAGCGCTATCGCCGATGCATTGTTGACGCACATGTCGATGCCGCCGAAAGCTTCGACCGTGGCGGCGACAGCCGCTTCCACCTGATCGTCGAAGCGAATGTCGCCGACGATTGGAAGCGCGCGGCCCCCGGCCGCCTCGATCTCCTCGGCCGCCGTATACACGGTTCCCGGCAGTCTGGGGTGCGGTTCGGCGGTCTTGGCGATCAGAGCGATGTTGGCGCCGTCGGATGCAACCCGCTTTGCGATTTCCAGGCCGATGCCGCGGCTGCCTCCTGAGATGAACATCGTCTTACCCTCGAAAGCACCCATCGTTTCTCCTGCGTCGTGTTGGGCCAGCGTAACGCAGCGTTTCGGCAGCGCCGATTGTTGGGCTGCCGAGAACGGTCGCCGGCTCGTGCGACAATGCATAATCCCGTAGCCTCTGTGTGTGAAGGACGCCGATTTGGACACTTACATCCTGCGATTGAGCTGCCCGGACCGACCCGGCATTGTGTATGCGGTCTCGGGCGCGCTGTTGGACGTTGATGCCAACATCCTCGAAAACTCCCAGTACGACGATCTCGACACAGGGCTGTTCACTCTGCGCACCCGATTCGAGACGGAGCGGCCCATCGATGACATCGAAGCCGCCATCGGGCCGATTGCCACGGAGCTGCAGGCTTCATATCGAATCCGTAATGAAGCGCAGCGTCCCCGGGTGCTGATCATGGTGTCGAGGTACGACCATTGCCTCATAGATCTGCTCTACCGCTGGAGCACCGGCGAACTTCCGATCGAGATCCCGCTGGTGGTCTCCAACCACACCGATACTGCCCATCACGCTGCCCGGTACGGAGTCCGGTTCGAACACCTTCCGATGACACCGGACGTCAAGGAGCAACAAGAGCGCCGGCTGGTGGAATTGGTCGACGAACAGCAGATCGACTTCGTCGTACTCGCTCGCTACATGCAGATTCTGTCGCCGGAGTTGTGCGCTGCCCTCTCGGGCCGAATCATCAACATCCACCACTCCTTTCTCCCCGGCTTCAAAGGAGCCCGTCCGTATCACCAAGCACACGAACGCGGCGTCAAGCTCATTGGTGCCACTGCCCACTACGTGACATCAGATCTCGACGAAGGGCCCATCATCGAACAAGACGTCGAGAGGGTGAACCACTCGATGACGCCGGCGCAGCTGACGATGATCGGTCAGGATATCGAGCGGCGGGTGTTGGCACGAGCGGTGCGATACCACGCCGAAGACCGAGTGATTCTCATCGGGGGCAAGACGGTCGTGTTCTCTTAAGGGCCACTCCTGCACTCGTGCCGGCAGCATGCCTGTAGGATGCCAACGCCTCACGCGGGAAGGCAATGATCGAACCCCAGCCTCGTTTCGAGTTTCGGGTGTGGGATGAGGAGCTTTCTGTTCTCACCCGCCGTCTCAGCGAGCTTGCTGAGCCCACAGCAACGCTGGAGAGTGACGAGGTCTACATCGTTGCTGAGGGATGCGACGACACCAACACCAAGATTCGTGGCAGCGCGCTCGATGTCAAGGTTCTGCAGCGCGTGGTTGAGCGGTGCGAACAGTGGCAGCCTTGGATCAAGGCGGAGTTCCCAGTCGCCGCATCTCTGCTGACGCAAGAGCTCTTGCCGCGGCTGGGAGTTGTCGACCTGCGGGTGGAGCGCGGTCCTCAAACGCCGTCTGCATTGATCGACCTGCTGCGCGGCCAGCAGCAGATCGGGGTCGCCCACGTCTCGAAGCAGCGGACCAAGTACATCATTGCCGGCTGTCTCGCAGAGTCGGCGATCGTGACAATCGACGGACATCGGCTGCAGACCGTGGCGATCGAGTCAACCGATCTCGGCGCCCTCGTCGAGTTGCGGCGGCAGGTCCACCTCGAGTCGTATGAGAACGTCAGTTACCCTCGTGCGATCAAGCTGACGCTGCACCACATAGTTGACGAGCCGGAGTTCGGACATGGCCACCGAGATTGAGCGCAAGTACCTGGTAGTCGGAGACGAGTGGCGCGCGCTCGGTACCGGCAGCGAGTTCCGCCAGGGATATCTATCGACCGTCAAGGAACGAACAGTGCGGGTTCGCGTGATTGGTTCCCGGGGCTTCCTTGCCGTCAAGGGGATCACCGTAGGGGCGACGAGGACCGAGTTCGAATATGAGATACCGGTCGACGACGCCCACTTCATGCTTGCAGAGCTGTGCGAGCAGCCAATCATCGAGAAGAATCGC
>JASJEG010000087.1 GCA_030064765.1 Acidimicrobiia bacterium
CAGCCCATGGAGGAGGGGCACGTTGTCGTCGCCCGCAAGGGCGCATCTGTGGAGTTCAAGACCGAGTTCCAACTTGTGGCGGCCACCAACCCCTGTCCGTGCGGTTACGAGGATGATCGGCTGCGCACCTGCGACTGCGCACCAGGCGCCTTGGCTCGTTACAAGCGAAGGTTGTCGGGTCCGCTGCTCGACCGCTTCGATATGCGAATCCGCGTGCCCAGAGTGGAGCCCGAAGCGATGGCCGGACGGCCGGGAGAAGACAGCGAGCAGGTGTTGGCAAGAGTGGTACGGGCTCGTCAATGCCAGCAAGGCCGGGGCGAGCTGAACGCTCGGCTAACGCGGGGTGCGCTCGACGCGGCGAGGTGGGGCCCGGGTGTCGACTCGTTGCTCACGTCGGCGATGAGCAGCTCACGACTCACCGCCCGGGGTTGGGATCGTGTCCGCCGGGTGGCGCTCACGATCGCTGACCTTGCTGAGAGCGAAGTGGTGGACGCCGAGCATGTCATGGAGGCGCTGGCCTATCGGGGGGCTGCGTGAAAACGCTCCGCCTCCGTCTGGCCTTTGCCGGGCTTCACCCGGATCGCACGAGAAGCCTCGTTGCGGCCCATGGACTGCGGGAGACACTTGCCGGGCTGCAGGCGGGCAGGCTCAAGGCGAATGAGCGAGTGCAGGCGGCAATCGCGGTGCCTGCCGGGGAGCGGACCCGGCAACTCGAGGCGATGGGTGTCCGTGCGCTGTTCTGCGGTGACGACGACTACCCGCAGCACCTTGCGGTACTACCGGACGCACCGGATGTGCTCTTCGTTCGAGGACGTTTCCCTGCCGAACCCGGGGTTGCTGTGGTCGGGGCAAGACGGTCGACCAACTACGGACGACGACTCGCCGCAGATTACGGCAGCGCGATCGCAGCCGCGGGGTGGCCGGTCGTCAGCGGTCTGGCGCGAGGAATCGACGGAGCCGCCCACCGTGGCACCACTTCCGCCGGTGGTGTTGGCGTTGCGGTTCTCGGCTCCGGTATCGACATCATGTATCCGCGCGAGCACGACGAACTGGCGCGCCTTCTCATCGAGCGGGGAGGCGCTGTGGTAAGCGAGTCGCCGCCCGGGACCCCGCCCGAGGGATGGCGGTTTCCTCCGCGGAATCGGGTCATCTCGGGGCTGGCCGGTGTCGTTGTGGTTGTCGAGGCGACGGTGAAGGGAGGAGCGCTGATCACGGCAGAGGCTGCCCTGCGGCACGGCAGGCAGGTCTTCGCCGTGCCCGGCGATGTGGGCCGGGTGACCTCAGAAGGCTGCAATTTGTTGATTCGTGATGGGGCTTATCCGGTTCTCGACGAAGCGGACCTGATCGAGTCTCTCGAGTTGGCTCTCGGGCCACGACCCCGGGCCGGTCGGCCCGGGGAGCCCCCGGTGCTCGATGAAGACGAGCAACGCCTCGTGGATCTCATTGCCGCCGGTACCGACGACGGGGACCGGCTGATTGCGGAGATCGGATGCAGCCCAGGGGTGGCGCTGGCGCGACTGGGCTCACTGGAAATGCGAGGGGTGATCGCCCAGGATGGGCCCGGGCGTTACGTGGTAGCCACGGCGGGTCGTTGACCTGATGCGAGAGAGCAGCAACGATGAACGCCAATGAACGCTGCTCCCACCCTGGCCGACGCCATTGCAGATTTCATACGCCGCATCGAGATCGAGCGGGGACTGTCGCAGCACACGGTCGCGGCGTATGAACGAGATCTCGCCCAGCTGAGTGATTTCTGTGAACGGCTTGGTGCTTTGCGGGTCGACGAGGTGACTCGCAGAGCGATTCGTCGCTACATGGCTCAACTCACCACGCGGGGGTATTCGCGGCGCTCCGTGGCTCGCAAGCTATCGGCAGCTCGTTCGTTCTTCGCCGACGCGGCTCGCCGCGGCCTGGTACCGGCAAGCCCGGCAGAAGGCATCCGCCAGCCGCAGCGCCCCGCCGCACTACCAAAGGCGCTCCCAGCTCGAGGACTCGGCAAGCTGCTCGATAGCATGGATGGGACCAAACCGGTGGATCAACGGGATCGGGCCATCCTCGAGGTCCTGTATTCATCGGGCTTGCGAGTGTCCGAACTGGCATCGCTGCGAGTCCAGGACGTTGGCTCCGACATGCTGCGTATCGTCGGCAAGGGAAACAAGACACGGATTGTGCCGCTCGGCAGGGTGGCCCAAGATGCAGTGAACAGGTACGTCGCCGATGCTCGGGGGCAACTCGTGGGACAAGGCGCGGGAGACGCACTCTGGGTAGGTGTCCGGGGTGGTCCGCTGGATGCCCGCGGGGTGCGACGCGTTGTGCAAAAGCGACTCGGAACCTTCCCCCACGCGCTGCGCCATTCGTTTGCGACGCACCTGCTGGAGGGAGGGGCAGACCTGCGCACCGTGCAGGAGTTGTTGGGCCACGTTGAACTTGCCACCACCCAGATTTACACTTCCGTTTCCCGCCGTCATCTCAAGTCGACCTACGAAAGAAGCCATCCGCGTGCTTGAACGCGCCGAACACGAACTCCAAGACCTTTGGACCGACTTCAAGGAGAAGGCCGATCCGGATGCCCGCGAGGGCTTGATCCTGCATTATTCGGCGCTGGTCAAGTTCGTTGCCGGTCGGCTCAAGGCGGGCCTGCCGCGCAGCGTTGATCCGCAAGACCTGATCTCGTACGGAACCTTCGGCTTGATCGATGCCATCGACAAGTTCGAACCGGAACGCGGATACAAGTTCGAGACTTACGCAGTGAATCGAATCAAGGGTGCGATTCTCGACGAGCTCCGTGCCCTCGATTGGGTACCGAGGTCAGTGCGAGCCAGGGCGCGCGAGATCCAGCGCAGCCTGGGTGAACTCGAGCACAAGCTGCAGCGCAGCCCCACTGACGAAGAGCTGGCCGAGTTCATGAACATGCCGACCGAGGTCTTGCAGGATCGATTGGGGGAGATCGCCAGCCTCGGCATCATGGCTCTCGATGATCTACTGAATCCAGGTGAGCGCGATTCGGCAACCATGGGCGACCTGCTTGCCGATCCCAAGGCCGCCGACCCCAGCGGCTCGTTCGAGCGTGAGGAAACCCGCTACCTGCTTGTAGACGCCGTCAATCGCCTCTCGGACCGGGAGCGTCTGGTAGTGACGCTCTACTACTACGAGGGCCTGACCCTGGCGGAGATCGGTCGGGTGCTGACCGTCACGGAGTCCCGGGTCTGTCAGATCCACACCAAAGCAGTCATGAGCCTCCGCAACCGACTGATGGAGCCGCCGAGTCGGACCTAACGCCAGCTTCGCTGGCGCTCGAGGTTTGCCTCGCCAAACTCGGCTGCCGGCCACAGGATCCCAGCTAGCCCTAGCTGCCGACTATGAGTACACTCCCGTGCCGAATACGCACGGCCACTGCAATCTCCGTTGGTCGGGGCACAGCCCCGCGGAGGCACGGCAACGTCGAGATCGTTGTCGCAGGGTGGTCGGAGGATCAACCAAAACAGGAGGATCGCATGGCAGTGACTATGCGCGAATTGCTCGAGGCCGGGGTTCACTTTGGCCACCAGACCCGTCGCTGGAACCCCAAGATGCGCCCCTACATCTTCACCGAGCGCAACGGAATTCACATCGTCGACCTGCGGATGACCGTCTCTCAGGCCGAGAGGGCTTACGAGCTCGTCACGAAAATCACGACCCAGGGCGGCACCGTGCTGTTCGTGGGCACGAAGAAGCAGGCCCAGGACGCAATCCGAAAGGCGGCCGAAGCCTGCGACATGCCGTATGTGAACCACCGCTGGCTCGGGGGCATGCTCACGAACTTCCAGACTATCCACCGCCGAATCATGTACATGCGGGAGTTGGAGCGGATGGACTCATCCGGCGAGATGGACGCGCTTCCCAAGAAGGAGCGACTGCGGCTCCGCCGTGAAATGGCAAAGCTGCAGGCAGTGCTCGGCGGGGTGCGCGATATGCACAAGACTCCCGATGTGGTGTTCATCATCGACATCAACGAAGAACACATCGCCGTCGCCGAAGCAGCCCGTTTGGGCATCCCGATCATCGCGCTCGTCGACACGAATTGTGACCCGGATCTGATCGATCTGGTCATACCGGGCAACGACGATGCCATCCGAGCGGCGTATTTGCTCTCCAATGCCTTGGCAGACGCGGCCACCCGTGGTCGGGAACTGCACCAGGCTGCGAAGAAGGACAAAGAACAGCCCAAGAAGCAAGCCAAGGCCGAAGCCGCAGCCGACACAGCCCAGGCCGGCGCACCCAAGGAGTAGAGATCAAATGGCAGATTTCACGGCCAAAGACATCCAGGCCCTCCGTCACGAGACGGGGACCGGCATGATGGATGCGAAGAAGGCTCTGCAGGACACGGGTGGCGATATCGAGAAGGCGAAAGACTTGCTTCGGGAGCGAGGATTGGCCGCGGCTGCGAAGCGGACTGATCGAGCACAGTCGCAGGGCATCATCGGGTCCTACCTACACCAGCAATCAGGGCGTCCTGTGATCGGCGTAATGGTCGATCTCGCCTGTGAGACGGATTTTGTCGCCAAGACTGACGGGTTCGCCGATGCGGCCAACGACATTGCCATGCACATTGCAGCGGCACGACCAGGATGGGTTGAGCGGGACGATGTGCCGGAAGAGATCGTGGAGAAGGAGCGATCACTGATAGCTGCTCAGGCACGGAACGAGGGCAAGCCCGACCACATAGTCGATAAGATCGTCGACGGCCGGATCAACTCCTTCTACAAGGAGAACGTGCTCTACGACCAGGTATTCGTCCGTTCTGAGAAGTTCGATGGCACGGTCGGGGAGATGGTCAAGCAACTCGCTGCATCGCTCGGAGAGAACATCTCCGTCGCGAGGTTCGAGCGGCTCCAGGTCGGCGAGACGGCCGAGTAGCCGGATGGGACGCCGAGTAGTACTCAAGCTCTCCGGCGAGGCGTTTGCCGACCAGGAACTCAACTACGGCATCGATCCTGAGACAGTGGATCGGGTCGCAACCGAGATCGCTCAGGTCGCGGCGGAGGGCTATCAGGTTGCGGTTGTGGTGGGGGGCGGGAACATCTTCCGTGGGCTCAGCTCAGCCGCCAAAGGGATGGATCGCGCCAACGCCGACTACATGGGAATGCTGGCAACGGTGATCAACGCGCTCGCGTTGCGGGATGCTCTGGAAAGGGCGGGAGCACCGACCAGGGTGCAAACCGCAATCACTGTGCAGGAGGTCGCCGAGCCGTACATTCGCCTGCGCGCCATCCGACATCTCGAGAAGGGGCGTGTGGTTGTCTTTGCGGCTGGGACCGGCAATCCGTTCTTCACGACCGACACAACTGCGGCGCTGCGCGCTGCCGAGGTCGGTGCCGAGGTCGTGCTCAAAGCCACGAAAGTCGACGGTGTGTATAACGCAGATCCGGTGAGCGACCCGACTGCCGAGCTGATGGAATCGCTCACCTACATGGAGGTGTTGTCGCAACAACTCAAGGTGATGGACTCGACCGCCATTACGATGTGTATGGACAACGACATACCGATCCGAGTCTTCAACCTGGCCGAGCCGGGCAACATCGCAGCTGCGGTACGTGGAGAATCGATCGGAACCCGAGTGCACTGAGGTGATGCTGTGATCGATGAGCTATTGGCAGAAGCACAGGGAAAGATGGATCAGGCGATTGCGCACACCGTTGACGAGTTCGGCACCATTCGCACGGGCCGGGCGAATCCCGGCATCCTGAATCGCATCACAGTCGACTACTACGGCACCGAAACTCCGCTGCAACAGATTGCCGGGTTCAGTGTCCCCGAGGCAAGGATGCTCGTGGTGCAGCCGTACGACAAGAGCTCGATCAATGCCATCGAGAAAGCGATCATGACCGCAGACCTAGGGCTCAACCCCTCTAACGATGGCAACATCATCCGACTCGTCTTCCCGCAGCTGACCGAGGAGCGGCGCAAGGATCTGATTCGGATGGTGCGACACCTCGCCGAAGAGGGTCGGATCGCAATTCGCAACGTGCGACGGCACATCAAGGACGACATCGAGTCACTCGAGGGCGACGTATCTGAAGACGACGTCCGGCGCGCCGAGAAGGTGCTCCAGGACATGACGGATACTCACGTCCACAAGATCGACGAGCTGCTGTCCAAGAAAGAGGAAGAGCTGCTCGAGGTCTAGCGCCTCCGAGTCTCACAGCGGTATGGAGGAGACAGCGTGAGCCATCGCGACGACGATGGGGGGAACGGAGCGGAATCTGATGACGGGAGTCTCGAAGACGAGTTTCGTGACTGGGTAGGGGAGACCGCCGAGGCGGGCGGCGGTGCCGAAGAGACACCGCGCTCCCGGGGATGGCTCGGGCGCGTCTTTTCTAGGGGGAAGTCGGGGGATGAGGCTGAAGAGCCCGCTCCGGCTGCGATGGAAGACTCCGTTGAGGCGGATGCGGATGCCTCTTACGACCCGCGTTCCGGCTCGGACCCGGATTCGCTGTCTGTCTTCGCCGCGGTGACGCTCGAGGATCAAGACGATGGCGCAGAGACACCACCTGCGGTGCCCGACCCGGAGCCGGGGGAGGAGACACCGCCAGCCGATCCCGCCGCTGTATCGGAAGAAGTGGACGCACCACCGCCGGAGAGTCTTCCCGACGAGGTCGGCGACGAGGAGACTATCGGCTCCGCTCCCGGGGACGAGGAGCCTCTCCCCGAAGTGGCCGAACTGCCCCCAGCCGGCCAGGAATCCGATGCCGGTCAAGCTACGTTTGCCGAACTATGGGGTAGCCAAGACGAGGGCGTTGACGATGATGATGAGGACATCGTCGACTTCGCAACCTTCACCAGCGAGGACTATCTCCAGGCAACTACCAGGGAGTACGCCGGCTTGGCCGAGGCGGTGGCCCGCGCCGAGGAGGAGGGTACGGAACGCCTCGCCGTCTCCGCAGAGATCCCGGGTCTGGAGAGCGGAATCGTTGGACTGGACGACGTTGTCGGGACGACCGGCGATGACACTCCGGCCGACGTCGTCGAACCGCCGGCGGCGTCTGATCTTCCGATTCGGGTCTTGACGGCGTTCGGCTTGGTCGTTCTCTTTGGCGCATCTCTCCTGTCGCCATTCGGGATTGGCGCCTTGATCGTTGTCGTGCTGGGAATCGCAGCCGGAGAAATGTTCGCAGCGTTGATCCGCGGCGGATATCGCCCGTTGTCGATCTTCGGCTTCGCCGGGGTTGCGGGAGCCTTTTTTGGTACCTGGATCGCGGGTCCGATCGCCATCCCCGTGTCGCTGCTGCTGGTTGCCGTGGCTGTCTTTCTCTTCTACGCAACGGTCCCGGGACGCAGAGCGGTTCTGGAGAATGCCTCCGTCACCCTGCTGGTGACAGCATGGATTGGGGGACTGGGCGGTTTCGCCTTCGATTTCCTCCACTCTGACGACTACTACTGGCTGGTGCTGGCGCTGGTCGTGACGGTTGCGGTCATGGACATCGCGCAGTACTTCATCGGCCGTCGGTTGGGGCGCCATCCTTTGGCTCCGCAGGTATCACCCAAGAAGACGATCGAGGGCTACATCGCGGGTGTTCTCGTGGCGGTGGGTGTGGGTGCTGCCTTCGCCCTCGCGGATCCGTTCGACTTGGTCGACGGTCTGATCATCGGCGCTGTGATCGCGTTGGTCGCCCCATTCGGCGACCTGGCCGTCTCGGTTGTCAAGCGGGCGCTGGGGGTCAAGGACATGGGCTACATACTCCCCGGTCACGGTGGAGTGCTCGATCGGGTCGACGCGATGATCATGTCGATCCCTGCGCTCTGGATTGCGTACTCATGGATGGGATTGCTCGCCTGAAGCCGTTGACAATCCTTGGGGTGACCGGCTCGATTGGCCAGCAATCGCTGGAGGTCGCTGCGGCGCTGCAGATTCCTGTTGCGGGTATCGCGGCCAATCGCGCCTCAGATCGGTTGCTTGCCAGTGCGCGCCGTGCTCCCGAGGCTGCTGTGGTTGCAGTGGATCCTGCGCCCGAAGACATGGATCGCCTGCGGGCAGCGCTTGGGTCTCGAGTCAGTTTCGGCAGAGATGCGCTGATCGAAATGGCAGCGACACCGAACACGATCACCGTCAACGCAGTCGTCGGTTCGGCGGGATTGGCGCCCACCGTCGCTGCCGTTCGCGCCGGTAATCGGGTTGCCCTGGCCAACAAGGAAAGCCTGGTTGCCGGCGGTCCAGTTGTTGTCGCCGCCACTGCAGCCGGAGGTGGCGAGATCATCCCAATCGATAGCGAACACTCGGCTTTGTGGCAGTGCCTTGTCGGCGAAACCGCAGACTCGGTACGGCGGCTGATCCTCACTGCGTCGGGGGGGCCATTTCGGGGGAGAAGTCCGGCCGAGATGGCCACCGTTTCCGTTGAGGAGGCGCTGGCCCATCCGACATGGAGCATGGGTCCGCGTATCACCATTGACTCGGCCACGCTGATGAACAAAGCATTCGAGGTGATCGAAGCGCACTATCTGTATGCCATTCCCTACGACCGTATCGACGTTGTGGTGCATCCGCAGAGCATCATCCACTCACTGGTGGAGTTCGTGGACGGTACTCTGAAGGCCGAGCTCGGGGACCCCGATATGAAGGTGCCTATTCAGTACGCAATCACGTACCCGCAGCGGACGCCGGCACCGTTCACAAGCTTCGACCTGACAGCATCGGATCTGACATTCGAGGAACCCGACCGCGCATCATTCCCTTGTCTCGAGCTTGGCTATTGGGCGGGCCGGACGGGGCGTTCTGCGCCGGCGGTCCTGAACGCGGCAGATGAGGTCGCCGTCGCGGCATTCCTCCGCGGCGCCATTCCCTTTCCCGCGATAGCAGACGTCGTCGCCTCCACCTTGAATCATCTGGCGGTTGTTGACCTGGCCTCAGTCGATGACGTTCTCGCCATCGATCAACAAGCGCGCAAGATCGCGACGGAGTACGTCGAAATAAACGGGGGAACTGGGTAGCGTGGTTCAACTGAGCAGAACAGGAACAGGAACAGACTGATGGGACCCCTGATCGTCATCGTTGGCATGCTGCTGATGGTGGTCATCCACGAGGCGGGCCACTTCATCACAGCCAAGATGTTCGACATGAAGGCGACCGAGGCCTTCTTCGGCTTTGGGCCGCGGCTGTGGTCGATGACACGAGGTGAAACGGAATACGGCGTCAAAGCCATCCCGCTCGGCGGTTATGTCCGCATCGTCGGGATGAACCCCTTTGAAGAGGTGCCGCCGGAAGAGGAGCATCGCACCTATCGCTATAAGCCGTTCTGGCAGAAGACCATCGTCGTCCTGGCCGGCATCGCCAGTCACTTCGTCGTTGCATTCCTGCTGTTCTATGTCTACTCGGTTACTTGGAACACATTTGAACCATCGACCGAGGTGGACTCCGTCAACCAGGTATTGATCACCGCCAGCGGTGCCACCGAGGAGCTTGCCTTGCTTCTCGAGGATGACGACGAGGTCGTTGCGGTCGATGGTGTCCCGCTGTCCGACGTACCAACGGTTCCATCCAAGCCACCCAACCAAGTATCCGAGGTGACGGTGGTGCGCGACGGCGGGGAAATCGTGCTCGAGACCACCGACGACGTGGTGCCAACTCCGGCGTTCATCATCGGCATCGAACCTGGGGACCGCCTCGTTGCCGTAGATGGCAATCCGGTCCGGGATTGGGATCACTTCGTTGACATGGCCCATGCCCGACCCGCCCAGCTGACCGTTGTGGAGACCGAGAGAGACGGCGAGGTGCGGGTAGCTGAGGTGGTCTTCGCTCAACGCGAAGTGAGGGGCGAGGTGATCGGGTTTCTCGGGGTGGCGCCGGCAGGTGAAGAAGTCAACGTCGGTCCAGTCCAAGGGATCGGTGAGGCCGCAGAACTGATCCGCTACACGACAGTGCTGTCGGTTCAGGCGTTGTTCGAGCTGGTCAGACAGACTCCCAACCTAATCGGCGCTGCGCTCGGCCAGGACTCGGCAGTCTTAGAAGAGGCGAGACCTGTCAGCGTTATTGGCCTGGTTCGAGTTGCTACCGGCATCGAGCTCGCCATCTTCCTCCTGGCATACGTCAACGTTTTTGTCGGGGTGCTAAACGTGATTCCTCTGTACCCGCTCGATGGTGGGCATTTTGCGGTAGCGCTCTACGAGAAGGTACGGGGCCGCCAAGCCGATGTGCGGCGACTGCTGCCGATCGCAGCGGCGGTCTTCGTTTTCATCATGGCGATCGGGTTGCTTGGCATCTACTTCGACATCGTCGACCCGATACCGCTGTGATCCAATAGATGCCCCCAATGAATAGCATTACATCACCATGACTCCACAGCGGCGCACCTCGCGCCTTCTCCACGTCGGATCGGTACCCGTTGGCGGTGACAGCCCCATAACGGTGCAGTCCATGACGACCACCAAGACGGCCGACGTCGAGGCAACTCTTGCCCAGACTTACGCCCTTGCGGGGGCGGGAGCCGACATCGTTCGGATCACCTGCAACGACGTCGCGGCAGCTCAGGGCCTGGCGGAGATTGTGCCCCGCGCCCCCGTTCCGATCATCGCCGACATCCATTTTCAGTACCGGCTCGCCCTCGCGGCTGTTGAGGCGGGGGTAGCCGGGCTCCGGCTCAACCCGGGCAACATCCGCAAGGAGCAACACATCAAGGCAGTGGCCCACGCCGCCGGCGGTGCCGGTATCCCGATCCGAGTCGGAGTCAATGCCGGCTCGCTCGACAAGGACTTGCTAGCCAAGTTCGGCGGGCCGGTTCCCGAAGCGCTCGTTGCGTCCGCCCTCCACGAGATCCGGTACCTGGAAGAGGTGGATTTCCACGACATCAAGATCTCGGTCAAGCACTCCGACGTACCATCGATGGTCGAGTCCTACCGGCTGTTGGCGCAAAGGGTGGAGTACCCGCTGCATCTCGGTGTCACCGAAGCCGGTCCTCCTCCAGGCGGCCTGATCAAATCGGTCGCCGGGATCGCCACTCTGCTGCTCGAAGGCATCGGTGACACGATCAGATTCTCGCTCACCGCCGATCCGGTTGAGGAAGCGGTCGCCGGTCGCAAGCTGCTCGAATACCTCGGACTTCGAGAACGCAAGAGTCTCGACCTCATTGCGTGCCCATCCTGTGGACGGGCAGAGGTGGACGTGATTGAAGTGGTCAAGGAGGCAGAGGCTGCTCTGGAGGCAGAGGGACTACCGATACAGGTTGCTGTGATGGGGTGCGTGGTCAACGGACCGGGCGAGGCCCGCGAGGCCGACATCGGGATTGCGGCAGGACGTGGCAAAGGCCACCTGTTCATCAAAGGGCAGGTTGTGCGCGTTGTCCAAGAAGCCGAGATGGTCGAGGCCTTGGTCGACGAAGCGCGACGCCTGGCAGACGAAGGTGTTGAAGCGCGGCTGGCAGCGGCAGATGTGACTGCAGCCGATCTGGCGCAAGAGGAAGCGCTCGAACTGAAGTCACTCCAGGGAGACGCCAACCGAGCCGAGGCGCGACGGGCGGCCGTGGCGGACATCGCCGGGGAGTAACCCTTCGGCAACCGATTGGCCTGGCATTGCTGGGCCGCACTGAAGCACTATTGTCATCACCTCGCAACCGACCCGGAGCTCGCACGTGCGCTGGTCCCAAGCCTTCATTCCAACCCTTCGCGATGATCCCGCCGACGCCGAAGCCGCAAGCCACCGGCTGCTGGTGCGGGCGGCGTTCATCCGTCAGCTGATGGCAGGGGTCTACACGCTGCTGCCCCTGGCCTATCGGTCGCGTCGCAAGATTCAACAGGTGATCGAGGAAGAGATCGACGCTATCGGCGGCCAGGAGTTCTTGTTTCCGTCGCTTCATCCGGCCGAGATCTGGAGGAAGACCGGCAGGCTCGACGTTATGGGTGAGGAGATGTTCCGGCTGCTAGACCGCAAGGCGGGGGAGGTCGTGCTTGGCATGACCCACGAGGAGATCTTCACCACGATCGCGACGGAAATCACCTCGTACAAGCAACTGCCACAACTCTGGTA
>JASJEG010000088.1 GCA_030064765.1 Acidimicrobiia bacterium
CCCGAGTTCGCCCCAGCGAGTCAGAACCTCCTCCTTGACCTGCCCCGTCATTCCCGGCTGCTGGGCCCCCATGTGCCCCGGGGAGTGCGAGTACGGGTCCATTGGGAACGCGCCGTACTGCTGTGGGGTCTTGTCCGAGCTGAGCCCGGAACGGACGCGGTAGTAGGCCCGGGCGAGCTTCTCCGTCGTTGCATTGTCTGCTGCGCTCTCCCTTGCCTTCCAGAAGACCTCTTGCACAGCTAGCAGCAGCTTGGAAACCATGTGCCAGTAGATGGAGCCGAGACCCTCGTACTTGTACATGCTGCCGGAGCGACCGGTGAATCTCTTGTGGTGGAACACGGCTTCGAACAAGTCGTCGACGGCGGACCGGTTGGCCGCCGCCAATTCAGTCCACTGCGGATTCGAGCTCAGCTCGTGCAAGGCCTCGATGAGCTCCGCCTTGGTGGTGAGGCTGGGAGCGAAGCGGCAGATACCGAAGGCATCCCGTTCGATGATGGTTGCGTCGCCGGCGTCGAGGAGGGCCTGCAACAGGGGATTGGCGTCAACCGCGGAGTCCGGGATGGAGTTCTTGTCCAGGAACCCCGGCAGTTGCCGTGCCGGATACAGCATGAAACTGTTCTGGTCTTCCCGGTAGAGCTGGCTTGCGTACAGCGCGTCGACGATGGTCAGCACGTGCTCCGGATCCAGCACGCCGGAGCTGAGAGCGGCTACTTGCCCTTCGAGCATGTCGGGAAGGTGATCGACCGACATTTCGCGACCCTCGTCCTCGATGTGGACGAGGTTGTACGAGTGATACAGACCCGACTCCTGGAGATTGGCCTCGATGCTGTGGTCTGCGTACGCCCGGCCCACCCGGCAGAGGTCGACGACGGCGGCAGCGCTCACCGTTGCCTTGCCCGAGAATCCGTGGTCATACACCGTGGCGCGGTAGTCGGAGAATGCAGACCCGAGCCGGTCGAGAATCCGCTTGCGGCGCCGGTCGCTGACAGTCGGCTGCTCGAGGCGGTCCTCATAGGTCGTCAACGCAGAACGGGTTTGCTCCATCCACGTCGCCACCTCGGCGGACACGATGAACTCGCGATCTGTCATCGAGCCGAACAGCTCCTCGCAAAACGCGAAGTAGCGGCGCAAGTACGCCAGGGTGACCATCGACGAGCCGTAGCCGACCAGGGCGTTGTTGGCATCGTTCCACTCAGGTCGCTGGGTGTTCATCCAGATACCGCCGTCGACGACGAGGTTGCCCAGCTTGGCCAATGCCGGCACGAGCAACTTCTCCGCCAGCGTTGCATGGGCGACGTTCCCGTCCTGGTCTACGAGAAGCCTGCCGTCGGAGCCGATGAACGCGGTGCGGTCCGCGATCTCTCCGGCGTGCTCGTGGTCGAAGTCGAGCGTGTTCTTGCTGTCGCGCAGGATGGCGTCATATGGCCGGATCCGGTAGGGGACGTCGGCGTAGCTGAAGACCTCGCGATTGAGCATGGCCGGAAGTGCATCGGGATAGAAGGCGTCGAGACCCTCGAGAAGCCGGAGTAGATAGATGATCTGGTGATCGCCCCAGTACCCGAAGTTGTTGCTCCACGGATTCTCCGGCTCGGGCACCTCCCAATCGATGCCGTCTCTGGTCACCCGATACGGGTTGAAGCCGTCGACCGTCGAGGCGTTGACGAACTTGGCGACGATGCTCTCGAGGTAGTTGGGGAAGCTGTAACAAAGAGCCTCCCAGTTCTGGAAGATGTCGCGCCAGTTTCCCTGATAGTCGAGTACCTGGCTGCCGTCTTCTCCCCGAACCTTGATGGCGAACATGTTCCACGGCCGGCTGGGGTCGCCGTGACGGCGACTGAACGTCAGCGGTAGGTATTCGTGACAGAGACGCTCCAGATCTGGATCGGACCGGTCGGCAGCCTTGTCGAGAAGCTCGCGACGGCTCACTCTTTCGCCGAGCGTCTCCAGCCATGCGGCGTGGGTGCGGTGGACCGCTCGGTTGCGATGCTCGATGAACCGGTTCAGGTCTTCGATGCCTACAGAGCCGTTCGCAACGAATACGCCGCCGCGCATGCAGTTGAACAACGTGTTCGCATAGTGGTGTGCGGTTGCCATTTGATCGTCAGTGCACTGCTCGCCGTCTGCCATGGCGATGAGGCTGCGGAGCTGATCGGAGCCGCGTTCGATGTCCGCCCCGATGGCGCTTTCGAGGTCGGAGTTCTCGAGTATCTGTGCCCGTCGGCTTTGCACGTCGAGTTGGGACTGATGAACGTCGGCGACGATCCGCCACGTCTTGGCCGCCCCGCCTTCGAGATCAATGGTTGCGTTGACTAGGTAGTGGGAGCGTGTTCCTTTAGTGAGGTGTTCGCTCTCCAAGGCATTCCCGCGACGAAAGTCGGCGAGCTGGCGCTTGGTCAGCAGCACCGTCGCGTTGTCCAGGCCGATCGGCCATGCGATGTTGGCGCGGAGCGACTCCTCGGGTTCGGCCCCGTCCGAGATATGCGATTCCAGCGAGAAGATTGCCATCCCGGTAGCCGGGTCGACCTCGTTGCGCCGATACGCCTCGGCGAGAGTGCTGCTGGATTGTTGGAGGCTCAGCGGCACGTTTGCCGGCATGACGTTGAGAAGACCGTCGACGATGGCGACGTTGACGGCTGCGGGATTGTGGTTCACGACGGTCGAGCTACGAATGAACCCGTATCTATCAGCGGTATTCCACCGATAGCGAAAGGTGAGGCCGAGGTCGTCCCGGGTTTCCTCAAACAGGACGGAGTCGCCGGTCAGGTTCTTGTAGAGGTTGCGCGAGCGGGGCACGGTCTTGTCCCTGTCGGTAAACGGTTCCCAGATCACCGGATCGAGACCCTCACGGGCAACCCGCAATAGAGTGAACGGGCCGGTCAATCCGTCGGTGCGGTAGAGCCGGTCATCCGTCTCGTAGGGGAAGAGGGATCGGCCCGGTTCGACCCGACCGGCGGCGAGGCCGCCCCGCGTCGAGACGTACATCCAATGATCCGAGTCGCTGACGATGCTCATGAGGAACGGAGGCATCTCGTCGAAGCCGTGGATCTGGTACATGTCGATGCCGTCGAGCGTGACGAACTGTCCTCGGACCGCGCTGTCATTCATCGAGGGTTGGGTTTGAGTCATGAGTCTCTGCTCCAGTCTCATCACAGCCAGTGGGGAGACGTTTGGGGGATCCCGCTTGCGGAACCCCATTCTAGCGAAGGAAATGGGAGCGCTCTCTGAATTGTCGCAGCATATGCGAACAAACGCACTTGACTTTGTTGAGGAATCTCGCGTAATGTGGGAGCGCTCCCAGATGATCGTGGGAACGCTCCCACGCTGGGAGGCGGGGAGGAAGGCTCGGGTGGCAAGCACACTCGAAGAGATTGCCGTGTTGAGCGGTGTCTCGCGGTCAACAGTTTCTCGGGTTATCAACGACGATCCGCGGGTGAGCGAAGCCACCCGGGAGCATGTCCTCAGGGTCGTTCGCCGCGAGGGCTACCGGCCCAACCTCACCGCCCGAGGGCTTGCCTCCGGCAGGACCAATGTGATCGCTGCTGTGATCCCCGTGGGATTCGAAAACGTGCTGTCGGATCCCTATTTCCCCAGTCTCCTGCATGGCATGGCGACCGCAGCCGATGCTCAAGACCACTTCCTGATGTTGTCGCTCGGCGAGCCCGGCTTCCGGCACACGGTCGACGAGATCGCGCGACAAGGGGTGGTGGATGGAGTCGTGTTCTCGGCCAGCCAAACCGATGACCCCCTCCTTTCGCCTCTGATTGCGACGGGGACTCCAGTCGTCAGCGTCGGCCGGCCGGACGACGCTCGGGTCAGCTTCGTGGACGTCGACAACGAGGGCAGCGCCCGGCAGATAACGAGTCATCTGCTGCGGCTTGGGCATCGGCGAGTGGCATTGATCGCCGGGCCCTCGTTTGCTCCCGCCGCTCGCGACAGATCGCATGGTTTCAGATCAGCGGTAGCATCCCATGGATTGCGAGTCGATGAGAACCTCGTGTACGAAGGGCTATTTTCTGAGGCGAGTGGTCGTGCCGGAATGAGGGCACTTCTAGAGCACCGACCCGACGCAGTCTTCGCTGCCAGCGACCGAATGGCCGCTGGAGCGCTCAACGAAATCCGCGCTGCCGGCCTGCGGGTACCCGAGGACATCGCTCTAGCCGGTTTCGACGATATGCCGCTGGCCCGGGAAATGGAGCCACCGTTGACGACCGTCCGGCAGCGGCCCGAAAGGTTGGGGGAGGCAGCAGTGAACCTGCTGCTCGACCTAATGGCAGACCCCAACGCGACCCCCAAGCGGGTCATGCTTCCCACCGAATTGATCGTGCGAGCCTCGTGTGGCTCGTACCTCAATCAAGAAACACTCTCTCGACAGGAAAGAGGGCATTTGCAATGAAGGTAAGCAAGTTCAAAGCGATACTGCTCTTGCTGTTTGTGATGAGCCTCATCGCAGCGGCATGCGGCGGCGATGACGACGCCGACGACGCTGCGGCTCCGTCAGATGATGGCGGCACAGCGACAACTGACGCTGCACCGTCGGATGATGGCGGTACAGCCACAACGGCGGCAGCGAGCGGCGAAGCCGTGGAGATTCGATGGTTTGTCGGCCTCGGTGCCGGCACCGACGCTCCGGTGATCCCTCAGCAGCAGGCGATCGTTGACGAGTTCAACTCCACCAAGCCTCTCGGGGAAAACATCTCGCTCAAGCTCGATGTTGCTCCCGATGCGGATCAGGCGGCCACACTCATGCAGACCCAGATCGTCGGGGGCAACGCCCCGGACATTGCGGGTCCTGTTGGCGTGAAGGGTGCCGCCCAGTTCTTCGGTGGCTGGCTCGACATCAACCCCTATCTCGGGGACTACGACTTGAGCGACTTCGATCCGGCACTCGTCGATTTCTGGAACCAGGGTGGCGTGCAGCTGGGTCTGCCGTTTGCGGTGTTCCCGCAGGTACTTTGGTATAACCAGGAACTGTTTGACGAGGCCGGGTTGGCATATCCGCCGGCAGAGTTCGGCGCTCCCTATGTCGATGCCGACGGCAACGAGAAGCCGTGGGACCTCGACACGTTGCGCGAACTCGCCATCGAACTCACCGTGGACAGCAGCGGCCTGACCCCCAATGACGACGGCTTCGATCCGAACGCCAGGGTCCAGTGGGGCTTCGGCAACATGTTCAACGATTTCCGCGGTAACGCCACGCTGTTCGGCGCTGGCAACTTCGTGGACGCAGACAACGAGACCTGCATATTCCCGGACGACTGGAAGACAGCTGCCAACTGGTATCACGATGCAATGTGGGTAGACCACTTCCATCCGGATGCCACGTTTGGTGACAGCGAGATCCTTGGCTCCGGCAACTGGTTCAACTCCGGCAACATCGGGATGATCACAATCCATACCTGGTATGCCGGGTGGGGTACTGCGGACCTTGCGGCCGACTTCGACGTCGCTGCGATTCCGTCCAACGCCGGCGGTGTGATCACTGCCAAGTTGCACGCCGACACGATCGGCATCCCGAAGGCCACCAGCCACCCGGCGGAGGCCGTCGAGGTGCTGAAGTGGATGATGAGCGAGGAGATTGCGCCGCGGCTGGCTGCGATCTACGGCGGGCTCCCGGCTCGTGAGAGCGCGCAGGCGGCCTACGTCGACGATCCGGCCAACGACTTCGGCTTTGACTGGGCCGTGGCAGTGGATGCGCTGAGCTACCCGGACAATCCAAACCACGAGGCATGGTGGCCCAACTATCTGGAGTCCACCGACGCCATGAACGAGTGGTGGACGGAGCTGACGAATGATCCGAATGCCGATGTCGACGCCGGCATCGACGCTCTCTGTGGTCTGCTCCAGCCGGTCTTCGACAGGGATTCCGCCTAACTAAACGACCGAGCTTGGCAGGCCGGGTTTACCCGGCCTGCCAAGCTAGACCCCCCGGGGAGGTGGCATGACATTTACTGATGCAATAAAGGAATCGAGAGCTGGGCCTCGCACCCGCGGGAAGATGTCGGACGAGGAGAAGCGCGAGGCGAAGATCGGCTATGCCTTCATCTCTCCCTGGCTAATCGGCTTCTTGATCTTCTACGCGCTGCCGATGGTTGCATCCTTTGTGTTCTCACTCATGGAATTCAACCTGGCCACCCCCGAGGATGCGAAGTTCGTAGGGCTGTCGAACTGGGCACGGATGCTGTTCGACGACCCGAACGTTTGGCAAGGCCTGTGGGTTACCACCCGGTTCGCCTTGATCTCTCTGCCGATCGGATTGGCATCGGCCTTTCTCATCGCAGTCTTGCTCAACTCGACGAACCTCTGGGGTCGGAACATCTTTAGAACGTTGTTCTTTGCCCCGTCCCTGGTTCCGTTTGTAGCTGGGGCGCTCATCTGGTCGCAGGTGCTGAACTCGCAGACCGGTTGGGTGAACAGGCTCATCGAGCTGTTCGGCATTCCTGCGGTCGGCATCGACGGCATCCGTTGGCTGGACACGCCGGTCCTGATTCCGTTTACGTTCACCTTTATCGGTATTTGGAGTATCGGCAACGCGATCTTGATCAACCTGGCCGGGTTGCAGGGTATACCGACGGCGCTGCACGAGGCTGCGCAGATCGATGGTGCCGGTTACTGGCGCCGCTTGCGCACGATCAGCATTCCGATGGTTACGCCGGTGATCTTCTACAACCTGGTGCTGGGAGCAGTTGGTTTGTTGCAGTACTTCCTGCAGCCGTACGTTCTCAACGGAACAACCGGCTATCCGGAAGGGGCGACCAACTTCTTCATGATCTACTTCTACAAGCAGGCGTTCGCATTCGCCAACATGGGTTACGGGGCCGCCCTCGCGTGGCTGCTCTTCTTCTACGGTCTGGCGATAACGATCATCCTGTTTAGCACCCAGAAGTACTGGGTCTACTACGCGGCGGGTGATTGACATGGTCAACGACACAAACCAAGCCCCCGCCAAAGAACAAGTCCCAGATTGGAAGAGGCAGCAGCAGCGCAGAACCATCTTGCTCAAGATGGGGACCACGGCTCTGGCGACCTTCATACTGGCGGTCTTCTTGATGCCGATGGGCTATGCCCTGGTCACTTCGCTGAAGACCAAGCAACAGGCGGCAGATCCGACGGCGCCGATACTCCCATCGGAGGCGGTGACGATCGAGTACGAGGGCAAGGAAGTCGAACTGCTGGTCGTACCGATCGACGGCGAGGATCGTGAGCTAGCCATCGTCAAGAAGGGGCGTCAAGAGAGCGAGTTCGTCGACCCGGACAATCTCGCAGCAGGAGTCATCGTCTGGGAGGGTCAGTGGCGAACCCTTGATCCGGTACGCCAGGGCCAATGGAACTTCGGGAACTACAAGGAGGCGTGGGACTTCATCAACTTCCCACGATTGCTCTTCTGGACCCTCCTGTATGCGTTCGTAACGATGATCGGGGCGGTGACCGCGTCTGCGTTTGTTGCCTATGGCTTCTCCCGGTTCAAGTTCCCCGGGAAATCGATCCTGTTCATAGTGCTGATCGGGACCATCATCCTCCCGCCGGCGGTGACGCTGATACCACAGTATGCGTTCTTCTCCCAGATCAACTGGGTGGGAACGTGGTTACCGCTGATCGTGCCGATGATGTTCGGGAACGCATACAACGTGTTCCTGTTGAGACAGTATTTCCTCACCATTCCGAGGGAGATGGAGCAGGCCGCTTCGGTTGACGGAGCCGGCCCGATCCGGACGTTCATCGAGGTGATCCTGCCGCAGGCAGTGCCAGCGTTGACGGCCGTGTCGCTGTTCCACTTCTTCTTCACATGGAACGACTTCTTCGGGCCGCTGGTCTTCTTGGCCGGAAACCGGGACATCGTTCCGATTTCGGTGGGGTTGAGCTTCTTCAACGGCACGTATGCATCCGATCCGAACCTGATCATGGCGGCTTCGTTTATCGCCCTGATCATCCCGCTGGTCATCTTCTTCTTCTCGCAGAGGGTGTTCCTGTCGGGCATCGTCGTTTCGGGAGCTGACAAGTAAGAAACGCCCAGCGAGCGCTGGTGGTCGTTCTCGGTCAACTGGGAGCGACCGCCAGACGCTCGGCGGGCAAACAACGAGCAATTTGCCAGGGGGTTGGCGACTGCGAGCGCAGACGCCGATGAGGGACTAGGGGAAGAGTCAGATGGCGAAGTCGAAGAACCGTAGGGGGCTACAAATCCTGGTGCTGGCGATCGCGATGCTGGCTCTGCCTGCCATCAGCGGGGGTCCTGCATTGGCCGCTCCGCCAGAGATCATCGACGACTTCGAGAACGGACTACCGAGTGGCGCCGATGGTGACGGCGTGCCCGTTGGGTTCATGACCTTCAGCGACGGGTCTGACGTCTCGATCGCCACCACTGATGCTCCTCCGGAATCCGTTCCCGACTCAGCGCCGGGCAACAACGTAATGGCGCTCACGACGGATGCGTCTGCCTTTGCAGGATTCACGCACGCGTTTGAGAATTCCGGTGCTGACGCGTGGGTACCTCAGAACTGGAGCACTCGTGTGGGGATAAGCCTCTGGTTCTACGGTCAGAATACGGGGACGAGCCTGTTTGTAGATGTCCTCGACAACCGTAACCCGGGCTCGACGTCTGACGACGCAGAGCGTTTTGTTTCCAACTTCACCGACGACTTCACCGGGTGGCAGTTGCTCGAGTTCCCGTTCTCGGGCTTCGTTCGCAAGGACATTGGTAACGGCGCCCCCAACGACGGATTCACCCTGACCGAAGTGCACGGCTGGGCGTTGGGAACACTGGCCACGAGTGTTCAAAACACCTTCTACGTGGATAACGCAGCGCTATATGGAGTGGCCGAGATCCCCGAACTTGCCGTGACGTTTGCGGCCGCGAATACCGACATCGAAGAAGGCCAAACCGGAGAGATCCTGGTCAAGCTCAACCGCGAGATGAACGAAGGTGATCCGGCACAAGTCTCCGTCGACTTCCTCACGGAGACGGTGCTTGCCGTCCCGGGTCGCGACTTCATCCCGACGACCGGCACATTGACGTTTGACAATGGCGGCAACTCAGAGCTGAGCTTCGAACTTGAGACCCTCGACGACACCAAGTGGGAGGGTGCGGAGCGGGTGATCCTGCGGCTGACCAATCCGGTTGACGTCGCACCCGGCTTTGCCATGCAGGCAGCTGCCACGATCGTCGACAATGAGGAGTACGAGCCCTACCTACTCGACGACTTCGAACAGGGCGCCTACCTGTGGAGCGGTGAGGGACCCGTCGAGTTTGACGCTGTGGAGGTCGAATCCGTCGATCCTGACGCAAGACCGGGTCAGGATCCTGTCGAAAGTGTCCTCGGGCCCGGCCCGGGTCTCGACACCGTGAAAGAGGGCGTCATCGCTGATCTCGAGGCTTTGTTGCCCGCCAGCACCCGTTGGCGGACGAGACTGATCGAGGCGGCGATCGCTCGAATCGAACGCAGCCTCAATTCGGACTACTGGACCAACGGGTTTGTGCTCGATCCCAACAAGGGATGGCGGGTCTTCAGCTCGGAGCGTTGGGCTGTGTTCTCGCTCGGCTACGTAAGGGGGCCTGAGCAAGCAGCTGCTGAAGCGGCGATCGAGGAGCTCGTTGCGGCGGATGCCCGGCTTGCCGAGCTTGCCCTAGAGGTAGCTGTTCGCAACGACGGATCGGCAGCGAGTATTGCTCGCGCCGAACGTCAGATAGAGAAGGCGGAAGCCGACCTGGCTCGCGGTAAGCCCGCCCTTGCGGTTACCCACTACAAGTGGGCCTGGAAGTGGGCCACCAAGGCGATCCGCAACATGACGGACCTGGACTTCGGATCGATCGGCCGCGACTTTGCGATGGGCCAGGACTGGTCCAGCGCCGAGAGCCTCGACTTCTGGTTCTATGGGACGGGGAGCGGCGAGACCGTCACAGTCAACCTGAAGGACAACCGTGCTCCCGACCCAGGCCCCGATGGCTGGGAACTTGTCTGGAGCGAGGAGTATGACGACCCGGCCGGGACCCCTCCGAATCCCGACTACTGGTCATATGAGATTGGTGACGGCACTGTGAACGGCATCCCCGGCTGGGGCAATGACGAGTTCCAGTACTACACGGATGACCCGGCGAACGCCGCAACCGATGGCCTGGGGAACATGGTGCTCACCATTAGCGAGGTTGAAGACGGTGATGAGTCGCTGCTGTGCTACTACGGACCATGCGACTACACATCTGCCCGGCTCGTGTCATCGCGCAAGGCCGAGTTTGCCTACGGTCGGATCGAGTCGAGGATCAAGGTGCCTGAAGGCGAAGCCGGACTATGGCCAGCGTTCTGGAGCCTCGGTACCGACATCGACGTCGTCGGCTGGCCGCAAACTGGCGAGATCGACTTCATGGAGTACGTGAGTCGTCTTCCTCTAGAGATCTTTGGGACTATTCACGGACCCGGATACGCCGGCGGGCAGAGCTACGGCAGTGGCCCGGTCTTTGTAAGTGATCCGCCGGTGCCGGTATACGAGGACTACCACACCTTCGCTATCGAGTGGCAGCCGGATCTCATTGAGTGGTACCTAGATGGTCACCTCTATCACACCGCTACACCGGAGCTGGTGGAGGACGCGTGTCGCGACCCCCGAGGCTGCCCATGGGTGTTCAACGATCCGGTATTCCTCATCTACAACGTTGCGATCGGCGGCAACTTCGGTGGCACGATCGATCCGAATCTGCAGCTCCCGCAGTCGATGGCAATCGACTATGTGCGGGTGTACCAGGGTCCCGACACCGCCGAACGGTGGGAGACGACCTTCGTTGATGACACCGCCGGATGGCAAGAAGTCACCGTGCCGCTGACCGATTTCGATCGCAGCGCGGATCAGCCCGCCGGGGCGCCGGACGATGGTCTCGACCTCGATGAGGTCTGGGGCTATGGCTTCGACCTGCCCTATCCGGCTGCCGGTGCCTACATGTTCGACCAGGTGCGGCTCATCGATACGACGCCACCAACGGTCGGAATTACAGACGACGTTCCGGAGGATGAGGCAACGGGTGATGTCACATTCACCTTCACGTTCAGCGAGCCGGTGATTGGCTTCACGGACGACGACATCGAGTTGGAAGGCGGAACGAAGGGCACCTTCACCGTGGTCGACGCCAAGCACGCCACCCTCGTGGCACGCCCACCCGTCGACACTGAGGATAGGCTCGTGGTCACGGTGGCTCCGGGCACGTTCGAGGATCGCGCTGGCCTCCCTAACCTGATTGGGGCCTCAGCAGAGCAGGCCTACAACACGCCGCCCATATCAGACGCACCCGTCGTGATTGATGATTTTGAGGATGGGGTTGTTTCGGATTGGGGTTACTTCGGTGGGAATGATGCCGGTGGCGGGTACGGTGTCGGCACGGATCGTCCCCAGGAGGGTGCTTTCTACCTGAGCACTGGTTGGGGAGGTAAAGGGTCGGCTTCGGGGTTCTACGGTGGGTTGTTCAAGAATCTTGCTAATGACGCCCAGGTGGCACCTCCATTGGATCCGTGGTTCAACGTGTGGGTGCTTAATCAGAGTGATGCCACTGTGGATCAGTACACGCTTGAGGTCACGATACGTGAGGATCTGGATGGCAATGGCTGGTCGGGGGGTGGTGTTGAGGAGTCGTTCCGGCTCGACACCGTCTACGCGAGCAGCTCATTCGATGACACGTGGACGTTGCTTAGCGCGCCACTGAGTGGTTTTACCCGCGTTGATGGTGTCGGTGACGGCACTTTCAATGGGAACCTCGACGAGATTGTTGTGGTTGTCAGTGGGGTGCAAGGCTCGGGTGGCGAAGTTGGCGAGGATCCGACCACCGTTGAAGTTGATTTCGACTACTTCACCTTCACCAGCGGAGGACCTCCCGGTATCAAGGTGATTGATGATTTTGAGGATGGGGTTGTTTCGGATTGGGGTTACTTCGGTGGGAATGATGCCGGTGGCGGGTACGGTGTCGGCACGGATCGTCCCCAGGAGGGTGCTTTCTACCTGAGCACTGGTTGGGGAG
>JASJEG010000082.1 GCA_030064765.1 Acidimicrobiia bacterium
CGGACCCGGGGAGTTAGGTGTCGCTCTCGTCGAGGTCATCGACGGGCCCCATGTCAACCGACAGCCACACCGGAGAGTCGTCCCCCGTTGGGGTCAGGACCTGCAGGTACACCATTCCGCGGGGCGGGTTGCTGAACTCGAGCTCGAACTCGTTCCATGTGTCCGTGGATGAGGTTGTTGTCGCTGCCACGCTCGAGACGGCCGGTCCTTCCGGGACGTCATGCAGGGTGGCTTCGATCGGCGACGAGCTCGATCGTGCATAGCCGGCAACTTGCAATGGAGGCGTGCTGGTTCCTGCAATCGGGTGGGTTACGACGAGTTGATCGCCCAGGTTGGCGCCCCGGGCTGCCGGCGCATTTGGCTCGGGCTTGAAATCGACAACGATTCTGCTCGGTGAAGCAACCTCGAAGGCGCGGAGTGCTACCCGGGAGCCGGGAGCGACGTGGATGTCAAGGGCCAGGTTTCCGGCCACGGTGTCGACCAGGTAAGCACGATCCGCTAGCTCTCCATCGAGGCGAAGGTCGGCGATTGCCGTTCGTGTCACCGCCAGTGGGAGGTTGATGCGGACGATCCCAATTGCCGCGTCATATTCAACCCCGACCAGACCGAGCGAGCCGGCCGGTGCTCCGTCGGCAGTCAGCAGATCGACCACAACTCGCTCGCACTCCGCATAGAACCCAGTACGTATTCCTGATATCTGCATTGCGTCGCCTGCAGCTCCTCCGAAGGCGGATATGACTCCGCTCGTCGAGAACGGGCGGTCGCCCGCCAGGCATGGGGGGTCGGCCGTGCTGTTCTCGGGCTGTGTTGTCGCAGGAGGCGCCGTCGAGGTTGTCGTCGGTGCGATGGCATCGGTCACCGGTACCGTGTCGTTCGCGGCGGGGGAGGCACAGCCGGAAGCCACGAACGCGATTGTCAGGAGGGCGGCGAATAGGCGCATCGAAGCGAGATTACCGATGCGGGGCAGTTGCGCGTTGTTTGACAAACGAGCGGCGTTCCTCAAATATACGAGAAAAGTCGTCTATAGGAGGCAGATGAGTCCGAACGGCAAGGGTATGCGGACCTTTGTGGTCGTCTGGAGCGGCCAGTTCGTCTCGCTCGTAGGTACCGGGCTCACCGCGTTCGCCCTGGCAATCTGGGTCTATCAAGAAACCGGGTCCGCCACGCAGTTATCGCTGGTGTTGCTGGCGTCGCAGGGCCCACAGATTCTGTTCACGCCTATTGCCGGGGCACTGGTCGATAGGTGGGATCGTCGATGGGCGATGATCCTGTCCGATGCCGGTGCCGGGCTCGGGACCCTGGCAATTGCGCTTCTTCTCTTTACAGACAGCCTCGAGATCTGGCATCTGTATGTTGCGCTCAGCCTCTCCGGCATCTTCCAATCCTTCCAGTGGCCCGCATACTCGGCCGCAACGACCCTCCTGGTCTCGAAGGAGCAGTACGGGCGCGCCGCTGGAATGGTGCAGATGGCTGAGGCTATCGGCCAAGTCATAGCTCCGGCGGTTGCCGGCGTTTTGCTTGCATTCGGGGGACTCGAGACGGTCATCTTCATCGACGTTGCCAGCTTCCTCGTCGCCGTCGGCACACTGCTTGCGGTTCGATTTCCCCAGGCCGAACGTTCAGCAGCAGGGGCCGCCGGTTCCGGAAGCCTGCTCAGCGAGGCAAGGTACGGTTGGACCTACATCAAGGAGCGCCCCGGTCTGCTCGCCTTGCTGTGGTACTTCGCCAGCGTGAACCTGGTTTTCGGCTTCGTCAGTGTGCTCGCGATTCCCCTCATCTTGGGGTTCGCTGATGAGGTCACGGTAGGGACGGTGTTCAGCGCAGCGGGGGTAGGAATGGTGCTTGGAAGCTTGGTCATGAGCGTGTGGGGTGGGCCCAAGCGGCGGATCTACGGGGTGCTCGGCGCCGACGTCGTGCTCGGTCTCTCCCTCGTCCTCTTTGGCCTCACCATGTCCATTCCCGTCGTGGTCGCCGTTGCCGTGGTCGGCTTCAGTGTGCTGCCGATAGCCAACGGCTCGAGCCAGGCGCTCTGGCAGGCCAAGGTCGAGCCCGATGTCCAAGGGCGAGTATTTGCAGTACGAAGGGTCCTGGCGCAAGCCGCCGGTCCGGTGGCGATACTGATGGCCGGGCCGCTCGCCGACCGGGTCTTCGAACCTCTGCTTCAGGATGACGGGGCACTGGCCGGCACCGTCGGCGACATCGTCGGCGTCGGCCCCGGCCGCGGGATTGCTTTCCTGTTCGTGATACTTGGAGGGTTGTCGCTCGTGTTCACCATCATTGCCTATCTATACCCACGACTGCGGAATGTCGAGGACGAAATCCCCGACTTCGATGACCTGCCCGGACTTGACGCGGCCCACCAAGTGGCCTCCGACGTGGCGTCATAGCCGCATAAGCGCCGGTGATACCGTACCGGGATGCCGTTTCCGCAGCCTGATCGCGACGTGGCCGTTGAGCTGATCACCGGCAGGCGCAGCAGCGATGCATTGTTCGCCGAGGCCGGGCGCCTGCGCGACGCAGGCAGAGGTCGCACGATCACCTACTCCCGCAAGGTCTTCGTCCCCGTGACCACCCTGTGCCGTGACACTTGTACATACTGCACATTTGCCAAACCCCCGGGTGCCGGTGGCGAGTATCTCGTCCCCGAAGATGTGATGGCAATCGTCAACGCCGGAGCCGCACATGGTTGTACCGAGGCGCTCTTCACCCTCGGTGACAATCCCGAGGCAAGATGGTCTGAGGCTGTCGGGTTCCTCGAGCGATACGGCGCAGCGACCACAATCGACTACGTACGGATGCTCAGCGAGCAGGTCAACGAGGAAACGCCGCTATTCCCGCACGCCAATCCGGGACTCATGGACGAAGCGACCATTGCCTCGCTCCGGCCAACCAACCCTTCGATGGGTCTCATGCTCGAGAACATCTCGCCCCGACTACTCGAACCCGGCATGCCGCATCACAAGTGCCCGGACAAGGATCCGAAGGAGCGGGTTGCCACCATCGAGGCTGCGGGCCGGCAGAAGGTACCTTTCACCTCCGGCATTCTCGTCGGCATAGGCGAAACCGCGGCGGAGGTCATCGACTCCTTGTTCGCCCTGGCCGAGCTGCAGGCTGCCTGGGGAAACATCCAGGAGGTCATAGTCCAGAACTTCCGGGCCAAAGCTGACACCAGGATGCGACGGGATGCAGAACCGACCGTGCAGTACATGGCTCGCGTGGTTGCTGCAGCTCGCTGGATTCTGGGACCGGAAGTCAACTTGCAGGTTCCGCCGAACCTCACCGATGATTTCGGGGTGTACCTCGATGCAGGTATCAACGACTGGGGCGGGGTGTCTCCTCTGACGATTGACTGGGTCAATCCGGAGGCGCCGTGGCCCCACCTGGAACAGCTGCGGGCGGTGACGGAACGCGCCGGATTCGAACTGCGGGCCCGGCTGCCGGTGTATCCGGAGTTCATCAGCGAGGAGTGGATCGATGCCGGGTTGATGCCCAAGGTCGCCTCGGCAATCGACGAAGAGGGCTACGCTCGCGTCCCGCAAGCTGACGGGAGCCGATCCCTATGACAGACTCGATTACCTTCCTGCGGTTGCGTCCGGCTGAGGAGATCAACGAGCTGTGGGCGGCGACGCGGCGCCGTGAAGGGACGACGACTGTCGAGGTCGTCGGCCTCACCGAACAGGACAGCAGCAGCGCCCTTGCCGGAGGACTGGCTCCGGTTGCCATCGATGACTCTGAGGCTCAGCCGATGGCCTGGGTGGTCGAACCGGGTGCGGTGGCCGAGCTCGTCCGTGCCGGGGTGCCTGGATGGCGGATCACCGTCGTTGACGCCGGCTCACGCGCCGCAGTGCTCGACGCAGCAGCAAGGAGTCGAGCTGCGTTCCTGAGAACCAGGAGGAGCCGCGTCGCGCAGGCGGCTGCTCTTGCCAACTTGCCGGGTATGGGATTGCGGGTGTCGGTCTTCGTGGATAGCCCGGAGGAAGCTGTGCGTGCTGTCCGTCTTGGGGCCCGCGACCTGTTGCTGCGAGGCTGGGATACCGAGGGTTTGGGGCAGTTGCGTGACGAGCTTTCTGAGTACAGGCTCGTCGAGCGAGGAGCTCTTCCCCCAGAAGTGACCATCGACGCTGCCCGCACGGAGCTACCCGCAGACCTCTTCACCGCCTACCTCGCACAGATCGACGGGTCGGGCACGATCCGTCCCCGCTACCCCTGGGCACCCGGGATGGACAGGGACGCTCCGATTCCAGCCAGAAGGCTCTCGGCGCAGTGGAGCGACCGTAACTGGCAGCAGCGAAACGCCGCGACGGCCCTGAGCGCTCTCGATGGTGATATCGGTGGCATCCTGCGGCAATCACTGGACGGAGTCCGCCCCGACCGCGGTCAGGTCGAGCGCCTCTTTCGCGCTCGCGGCGAGGAAGTCGATGCTATCGCCGGCGTCGCCGATGTGCTCCGTCAGAGAGCCAACGGTGATGTCGTCACCTATGTCATCAACCGGAACATCAACTACACCAACCAGTGCACCTTCAAATGCGGCTTCTGCGCCTTCTCCAAAGGCCCTCGCTCATTGAATCTACGCGGAGAGCCCTACTTGATGTCGATTCCTCAGGTTGTCGAACGAGCCGTCGACGCCTGGAACCGGGGCGCCACCGAGGTCTGCCTGCAGGGCGGCATTCACCCGGAGTTCACGGGCGACTTCTATGTCACCGTCGTAGAGGCCATCAAGCAACATGTCCCCGAAATCCACATCCACGGCTTCACCCCGCTCGAGGTCTGGCAGGGGGCGGAGACCCTCGGATTGTCGGTGCGGTCCTATCTCGAGCGGCTCCGTGACGCAGGGTTGGGGACCCTTCCCGGGACGGCAGCCGAGATTCTCGATGACTCGGTAAGACTGCACCTGTGCGCTGACAAGATCCGAACTGCACAGTGGGCAGAGGTCATGATCACCGCCCACGAACTCGGTTTGCGCTCGACGGGCACCATCATGTTCGGCCATATCGACTCGCCGGCATCGTGGGCCAACCACTTCGAGGTACTGCGCAACATTCAGGAACGAACCGGGGGCATCACCGAGATCGTGCCTCTTCCTTTCGTGCACATGGGGGCGCCTATCTACCTGCGTGGTCATGCCCGACCGGGCCCGACGTGGGATGAAGTCGTGCTCATGCACAGCGTTGCCAGGATCGCATTCGACGGTCTGATCCACAACATCCAGGCGTCGTGGGTCAAGCTCGGGCTGATGGCCGGCGGCCGGCTACTGCAAGCTGGATGTAATGACCTCGGGGGCACGCTGATGGATGAGACGATCTCGCGGTCGGCGGGTGCCGCCCACGGCACGTCACTCGAGGCCGTCGACATGGAAGAACTGATCCGTTCAATCGGTCGAGTTCCGGCGCGCCGCAACACCGTGTACGAAGTGCTGGAGACAGCACCCTCTGCCGCAAACACAGCAGGTTCGTGATCCGGCAGCTCGGTGCTACTGAGCCTTCTCCTGGAGGGTTACCGCCGTCCCGGCCTCGCCTGGCGGCGAGGTTCGAGTTGTGACGGACTCGTTATGCCGAGTCCGTTGCCACAACTCGGCTTGCGTCTAGCTACTGAGCCTTCTCCTGGAGGGTTACCGCCGTCCCGGCCTCGCCTGCCGGCGAGGTTCGAGTTGTGACGGACTCGTTATGCCGAGTCCGTTGCCACAACTCGGCTTGCGTCTAGCTACTGAGCCTTCTCCTGGAGGGTTACCGCCGTCCCGGACAGGGTGATGAGCATGCGAGTGCCAACCGGCGTGTACTGCATCGTTACGCCGATGACGGCGTGGGCGCCTCGCTCGACCGCCTCATCCACAAGACCCTCGATACCCACCTGGCGTCCCTTGGCCAGGGTTGCCCCCACCTGACGCAAGTCGCCACCGGGAGCCTCAACGGCCACCTCGGCGGTGACGACACCGAGGTATGTGTGGACCTCCCAACTCGCCAACTCCTGAGTGGTGCTGACCACGGGTCGCCACGTCGCACGGCCGTCGGCGCCGGTCACCCAGCCCTGTGCGGACCTCTGCCACTCCGCACCCCACCTTCGCCCCAATCCGTAGTCGGTTTCCCGGATAGCCGGCATGGGGCCGGGTATTCGGTCAGCGTCGGGCCGCAGGTCTACCACGACGTGTGGCTTTGTCTCGGGGGGTTCTGCTTCCGGGGTCCGACGCGGAGGCGTTTCGTCGCGGGCAGATCCCCAGTCGCTGACGAAATCCGAATCCGAATTGCGATCCGGGTGCGACTCCGAAGTGCGATCCGGGTGTGACTCCGAGCCGCGATCCGGGCGCGGAGTCGACGAAACCTGCTTCCCCGCCTCGATCCGTTTCTGGGCAACCGTCAGTGCCTGATCGAGACGAGAGCGAGCTTGAAAACGCTCTTCCGAAGAGCGACCGCCTCCGGCGGGCGTGTCTGTAGACGCAGCCGGAGCTGCCCAGGTGCTGCCCCCCACCGGTTTGCCTGCAGGTGTGGTCGGTTCCGCCACTCGTTTACCCCCGTACCCCCGTTCAGAATACCCTGTAGGCGTGCAAATCACCGTAATCACCATGTTCCCCGAGTTCTTCGACTCCCCATTGCGAGTCAGTCTCGTCGGGCGCGCTGTCCAAGATGGACTGCTCGAGATCGACATCGTCGATCTGCGGGGTTTTGGGAAAGGGTTCCACCGTCAACTCGACGACGCTCCGTTTGGCGGCGGGCCGGGCATGGTCATGATGATCGAACCGCTGGCCGAAGCACTGCAGCCGTTGGACTCAACTCACCGGGTTCTCCTGGCCGCCGCCGGCCGGCCGATGACTCAAAGCCTCCTCGACCAATGGGCCGGTTGCGAGCACCTCACTCTCGTCTGCGGTCGCTACGAAGGCGTCGACCAGCGGGTTGTGGACTATCTCGTCGATGACGAGGTCTCGCTTGGTGACTATGTGCTGCTGGGTGGTGAGGTCGGTGCGCTGGCGATAATCGAAGGGGTGACTCGACTACTCCCCGGCGTTGTCGGCAACCCGGAGTCGATCGCCTCCGAGAGCTTCCGCGCCGGCCTCCTCGAAGAGCCGCACTACACGCGACCGGCGACCTACAAGGGTTGGTCGGTGCCCGACGTTCTGCTCTCGGGCGACCATCAACGGATCGAAGCGTGGCGGCAGCAGCAGCGGCGCGCGAGAACCGAGCAACGCCGCCCGGACCTGCTCGAACCAGATGATTAGAGCGGCTGAAGCGGTACGGCCGGCGTATCGGTTACGACGGGGGCGACGAGCTAGCTAGCCAAACGCCACGACCTCGGGTAAACTCCCGCCCTCGAATTCTCTTTCCCTCTCTCGGAGGACCCCGTGAATACGGTCGATCAAATCGAGTCCGCATACTTGCGCGACGACTTGCCGGACTTTTCTCCCGGCGACACCGTGCGTGTGAATGTGCGTGTCGTGGAGGGCGGCCGCGAGCGTATCCAGATCTTTGAGGGTGTAGTCATCGCCCGAAATGGTGGTGGCGCCCGTGCTTCCTTTACGGTACGCAAGCTCAGCTTCGGTGTCGGGGTCGAGCGAATCTTCCCGCTGCATGCTCCGATCATCCAGAGCATCGAGGTAGTTCGGCGGGGCGACGTGCGGCGCGCCAAGCTCTACTACCTGCGTGATCGTGTCGGTAAGTCTGCTCGGATCAAGGAGAAGCGGGACTAGTTTCCGTTTCTACGATGAGCGAATTACCCGGGGAGAGCGCCAGGTTCCCCGATGAGCCTGAGCCGGGAACCGGACCCACCGACGAGTCGTTGCCTTCCAATGTGGAGGTAATCGATCCAAACGGGGATGACAAAGCGTCCGAGACCTGGTCATTCCTGAAGGAGCTTCCGTTTCTGATCGTCGGGGCGTTGATCGTTGCGGTTCTGGTCAAGTCGTTCCTGATCCAGGTCTTCTGGATTCCCTCCGGCTCGATGGAGGAAACGCTCCAGGTCGGCGACCGTGTCATCGTCAACAAGCTTGCCTACCGGATCGGTGATCCTGGTCGAGGGGATGTCGTCGTATTTGAACCTGAGACGTTTGAAGCAGAGTCGCTGATGTCAAAGGTGTCGCGCAATCTCCTCGAATCGGTCGGGCTCCGCACCCCCGAATCAGACCTCATCAAGCGCGTGATCGGCCTTCCCGGGGAGACGATCGAGGTGACGAACAACCGTGTGTTGATCAACAGCGCACCCCTCGACGAACCGTATCTACCCCCCAACATCACTATGAGGGACTTTGGGCCCGAAGTGATCCCCCTCGACAGCTACTTCGTCATGGGCGACAACCGTAACTCGAGCCGGGACAGTCGCGTCTTCGGTGCTATCGAACGCGGCCGCATCGTGGGTCGCGCATTCTCGGTGGTATGGCCGCCGAGCCGGTGGGGCGGGCTCTGAGCAGGTCCCTCGCTCCAATCGACCACTCCAGCCTCGACATCGGTGCCGAGTGGCTCGCAATGACTGACCCGCGCCTTGCCGCGTTGCTCGACAAACATGGGCTGCCGCCGCTCTGGGAGCGCCCCGAGGGTTTCGCCACGCTGGTCAAGATCGTCCTGGAACAGCAAGTCTCGCTGGCGAGTGCCGCTGCAGCGTACGCAAACCTCGAGCAGGCCATTGGTCGAGTTGAACCTGCAGTGTTTCTCACGCTGAGTGACTCGAGACTCAAACGCATCGGGTTCAGCCGCCAGAAGGCCGGCTATTGCCGTGGGCTGGCAACGGGTCTGCTCGAGGGCTCGCTCGATCTCGGCAGGCTGGCATCTATGGACGACGCTGCAGCGCGTACGTATCTGACCGCGGTTCGAGGCATTGGCCCCTGGACTGCAGAGGTCTACTTGCTATTTGCGTTGCGGCGGCCCGATGCGTGGCCGACGGGCGACCGGGCGCTCGTTGTGTCCATGGCGGAGAACCTGCCCCTCGACGAGGTTCCGAGCTACGACACCGCGCGGGAGATTGCCCGCGCCTGGAGTCCATGGCGTTCCATAGCGGCCAGAATGCTATGGCACGCCTACCTGACGAGACGGGGGCGTACTCTTGCATGACCCATCGGCGGTCCTGTCATGGTCAGCCGACATACTCATCATTGGTGGGGTCGATAGAAACGACTCCACTACCGTCCGCCGACCGCCTAGGATGCGAGTCCGCTAAGGAGCAGCTGGAGAGGCAATGGGCGAAGAAGACCTCGAACGCTACGAAACCGATGTCGAGCTTCGGATATACAAGGAGTACCGCGATGTGCTCCCGATGTTTCGCTATGTCATCGAAACCGAGCGCCGCTTCTATCTAGCCAACGACGTCGATTTGCACACGAGAAGGTCGGAAGGGTCGGTCTACTTCGAGCTGGAGTTGAACGACGCATGGGTATGGGACATGTACCGACCGGCGAGGTTCGTCAAGAGCGTCAAGGTGATGACGTTCCGCGACGTCAACATCGAGGAGCTGGAGCCGACCTCCGCAATCTGAGCCGCACAGGACTCGGTCGATGCGGCGAGCATGTGGCCGCCCGCTTCCTCCAGGACCGAGGCGCCCGCGTACTGCAGCGCAATGCACGAGTCGGCGACGGTGAGCTCGACCTCATTGTGGCGATTGACGGTCGACAAGTCGTGGTCGAGGTCAAGACGACGAGTGCGATGAGTTCCGGTGACGCCCTGTACCACTTCAACGAGGACAAGCAGCGCCAGGTGCGCTCATTGGCCAACCGCGTCGGAGCCCACCGGGTGGATTACGTGGGTGTTGAGCTGTCAGCCTCTGCGGCGACGGTTCGTTGGCTGCCCGGAGTCTGTTGACTCGAAGCGACCAGATCGCCGCAGCTCCTTGAACCAGCAGCCGCGATGCCAGTGCCGTCTCAGATCGGGTTCGTCCTGTGGCACGACTACAAGGTGCCCGATGCCCTGCGGGATGTCTCCCTGACAGCCGGGACACGAATACTGCTTGCTTGCCTGATATGGCTGAATGGCGTTGACGATCACCGGGTCCATCGATCAACCCAGCAAAGCCCAGAGCACGACTCCGATTATGACGCATAAGAAGAAGGCCACTAACAGCACATCCAGGGTTGACTTTTCTTGCGCACGGAAAGGATTGAAGCCCACGGCGCGCAGCGTACACGGGGTGATCGGTATTGTCTGGCTATGAATGAGTCGCCGTTTGTCCTGATCGAAGATCGAGGTCGGGTTCGTTACCTGACGCTGAGCCAACCGGAGCGCAAGAACGCGGTGCCGGAGACGGGATGGGATGAGATCGCCGGTGCGCTCGATGCGTTCGCCGATTCCGATCAGCGCGTGTTGGTGTTGCGGGGCGCCCAGGGCAACTTCTGCTCCGGGGCCGACCTCAATCTGGAGGCTCTGGACGAGCTGCGCAGCCCCTCTGTCGGCCACCGCTATATGCAGGGCCCTGCCAGGGCGGCCACCGCTCTCCATCGACTCCCCAAGCCAACGATCGCGGCGGTCGATGGCGCTGCCGTTGGCGCGGGAATGAACCTCGCCATCGGCTGCGATATCGTCGTTGCCACGGACCGAGCACAGTTCGCCGAGCTGTTCGTGCACCGCGGCTTGACTCTCGACTTCGGGGGGACCTGGCTGTTGCCCCGGCTCGTCGGAATGGCCCGGGCCCGGGAATTGGCACTCACCGGTCGGACCATCGATGCGGAAGAGGCGCTTTCCATCGGGTTGATCAGCCATGTCGTCGAGGTGGCAGAGCTCGCCGGTGCCGTGAACCGGCTAGCCGAGCGGCTGGCGGCCGGCGCACCGCTGGCACAGCGCTTCATCAAGACCGGTCTGTCGAGGTCGCACGATCTGACTTTCGAGCAGGCGATTGCATACGAAGACCAAGCCCAAGCCGCGCTGCTTGCGTCCGATGACTTGCGTGAGGGCATTCACGCCTTTCTGCAGAAGCGCGATCCAGAATTCCGCGGCCGGTAGGGATTCACTGCCACCAACCGCGCTCGTGTCACAGCCGACCCTTACCTTGGAGACATGCTTGCTCGTGTTTCATCTGTAGTACTCGTCGGAGCCAAGCCCCAGCCTGTGGACGTAGAGGTCTTCGTGGGCGGAGGCCAACCCCAGTTCCAGCTCGTTGGTCTTCCTGACGCTGCGGTGCGGGAAGCCAAGGAACGGGTTCGAGCGGCGATCCAGAGTTCGGGTTATCCATTCCCGGGCAGACGGGTGATCGTCAGCCTTGCCCCTGCCGACGTACCAAAGGGCGGCTCGGCCTATGACCTCCCGATCGCTCTCGGCGTCCTCGTGGCCTCGAAGGCAGTTCCCGACGATTGCGCCCGTCTGGTAGCTCTCGGCGAGCTTGCTTTGGACGGATCGTTGCGGTCAGTACGCGGCGGCCTAGGCGCCGCTATGGTCGCCAGCCGGGCCAACCTCAAGTGTCTGCTACCGCCAGAGTCTGCCGCCGAAGCCACCGTTGCCTGCGATGCTGCGGTGGCGTCGGTTGGATCTCTCGCGGAAGCGATCGCCGTCGGCTCCGGAGCCAGCTCAGGACGGCAGTTGCAGGCCGTGCCACCGCCGTCCGGCAATGGAGCGGTAGGTCTTCGAGAGGTGCGCGGGCAGCTACTTGCCCGGCGCGCCCTCGAGATCGCCGCGGCCGGTGGGCACCACCTCCTCATGACGGGTCCTCCCGGTGCAGGTAAGACGATGCTGGCCCGGTGTCTGCCAACGATCCTGCCTCGGCTCGACGACGGCGCCGTCTCTGAGGTTGCTCTTGCCTGGGCCGCGGCCGGGCTCACTCGGAGCGATCCGGCGGTCCCGCCGTTTCGCTCGCCGCACCATTCAGCGTCGCTTGCCGCGCTGATCGGTGGAGGTTCGGGCATCCCCCAGCCGGGAGAGGTCGCACTCGCCCATTGGGGAGCCCTCTTTCTCGATGAACTTGGTGAGTTTCCTGTGCACCTGCTCGACGCTCTCCGCCAGCCCATGGAGGAAGGGCACGTTGTCGTCGCCCGCAAGG
>JASJEG010000083.1 GCA_030064765.1 Acidimicrobiia bacterium
TGTGACAGCGCTCTGACCAGGCGTCCGTTCGCTTCTTCCCGTGTCTGGCCGTAGGCGATGATCTTGGCGATCATCGAGTCGAACTCCGATGCGATCTGGTCTCCTTCTTCGACGCCGGAGTCGATGCGAATCCCGGGTCCGGTCGGGAACCGGAGCAGCTCGACGGCCCCGGGTGAGGGAAGGAAGTCGCGGTCAGGGTCTTCGGCGTTGAGGCGGGCTTCGATCGCGTAGCCGCGGGTGGGTGGAGGGTCGCCTTCGAGTTTGCCTCCGCGGGCGACATGCAATTGCAGCTTCACGAGATCGAGACCCGTCGTGACCTCAGTAACGGGGTGCTCGACCTGAAGTCGCGTGTTCACTTCCATGAACGAGAACCTGGCGTCGGTCGGGTCGTAGAGAAACTCGACCGTGCCGGCCCCGGCGTAACCGGCCTCACGACCCAGCCGGGCCGCCGCGGCTCTGATCTCGATGTCCTCCTGTGTGCTCAGCACGGGTGAAGGTGCTTCTTCGAGGAGCTTCTGGTTGCGCCGCTGTACCGAACAGTCCCGGACCCCAACCGGCCAAACCGTGCCGTCGTTGTCGCCGATGATCTGCACCTCGATGTGGCGGGCTGCGGTCACGGCCTTCTCGAGAAACACGGTGTCATCGCCGAAGCCCCCCAGCGCCTCCGTCTTGGCCTGCGCAAACGCTGCGGCCACCTGGTCCGGATCATCGACCTTGCGGATGCCGCGCCCGCCTCCCCCCGCGGTTGCCTTGATCATCACGGGGTACCCGAGTTCGGCGGCGATGCGTTTGGCATCCGCAACGCTGTCGACCGGGCCGCCACTCCATGGTGCGACCGGTACCCCTGCCGTACCGGCGATCCGCTTGGCGGCGATCTTGTCCCCGAGTTGCCGCATCACTTCGGCGCTTGGTCCGATGAATACCACCCCGAGCCGCTTGCACAGATCGGCGAATTCGGCGTGCTCAGCGACAAACCCCCAGCCGACCCAGGCGGCTTCCGCTTCGGTATCGACGAGCGCCTGCTCGAGCAGGTTGTAGTTGAGGTAGGCAACTTGGCGGTTGCCGGCTGCGTCGCTGAAGGTGGCGGGGCCTATGGAGTAGCTCTCATCGGCCTCGCGCACGAACATGGAGTGCTCGTCGACGTCGGTGTAGAGGGCGATAGTCCGCAGCGCAGTTTGGTGCTCTGCGTTGAATTCGGCGACAGCGTTGATCAAGCGAACCGCCGGTTCGCCCCGGTTGACGATTGCTATCCGCTCGAAAGAGATGCCTAACCCTCCTCCGCGATGGCCTCCTGCAGCTGCGTCGCTGCTGCCGCATCAAGTGGGCTCGGGAGTTGGACCGTTCCGTATCCCTCCAGTCTCACGAACCCTGTTCCCTCCTCGTCGATCACGACTGCATCGAAGGCTCCGTCGGGTCGCGGCGTGACCACCGCCTGCAACTGCCCAACGGCGCTAGTGGGCTTGCCGGTGTAGACGACACGATCGATGTGCAGGGGAAGCGCCATCGTTCCCGAGGTGCCAATCTCCCAAACTCCGGCGGTCTGGAATACGAGTTCCGTCAGACGCGGCGTTGTTGCCAGGGTCTTGTCGCTCGGCACGTGGTTCTCTCGCAGTTCAGCCGCCATCGACCCGACGACGTCTGCCCCAGCCCGAAAGACTCGGTCGATCACCTGGTAAGCGGGGCCATGGAAGTAGATGTCATACACCGGACCCGACTCGAGTTCAGGCCCTGTTGCGTCGGGTACCGGGATTCCGGATACTGCCGGCGAGTCGGCCGCAAGGCGCACCGTGCCGGTGAAGTGGGTCGTCACCTGCGGTTCCGGCTGGTTCGCCAGGATTCTCGATCCGATGAGCCGGCAGGCCGCCACTATCTCGTCTCCGTCACGCCGGAAGGTGGCGCTGACGGTGACCGTGCGCGGTTCGTTGCGGTAGAACTTGAACGGAGCCAGAAACTCGACGTCCTCGACAGCCACCACGTGTAAGTCGGGGAATGCCAGTGAGGCCGCCGCCGCAAATGCCTCCACACCCATTACGCCGGGCAACACGGGGATGCCGTCGATTTGGTGATCGAACAGGAAAGGCTGCTCGGATGGATCGAGATCCGCAGTGACTTGGAAGCCGCTGTAGATGCCGAAACCCGTGGCGTTCTGGGCCATTATCGAGCCGGCGCGATCCGCGTCGGCAGCGGCCAAGCCGCCGGCCGGTTCGAATTCTTCGGTAAGCACACCAAGGCGAAGGCCGACGACCATCTCGCCGCCCGTTGCGCGGTGTGTCACCTCGCGGCGCACGATGGGAATACCGGCCGCGGCAGGCAGCATGTCGATCCCCGCCGCTTTCATGATGGTGGGTATCGAACCGCGGGTCGCCATTCCGATGTCGCCCCACGCCGTCCAGTCGATCGCCACCCCGAGTGTGCGACTTCCCACCGCTCGCTGGTTGGCGGTGAGTTTGCACAAGAGGTCGTTGGCGGCCGAGTAGTCGGATTGGCCGTTGTTGCCGAACCGGCCCGCCACCGAACTGAACACGACGGTAGAACCGATCGGTGTCTCGCCGAGCCCTTTGAGGAGGTTGAACCAACCGTCGGCCTTGACATCGAAGACCAGGTCGTATTCCTTACGCTCCTTGTCGGGCAGCAGCCTGCTGATCTCTAGCCCGCCGGCATGGAGCAGCAAGTCGACCTTGCCATCTGCGGCCACTGTTGCCATGGCGGCGGCTACTGCTTCGCCGTCCAATAGGTTGACGCTGTGATAGTGGACGGTGCCGCCGGCTGCCTCGATCGCTTGGATGGCCGACAGGGCTGCGTGGCTGCGCTCGATACGCGCGAGGTGCTGCTCGACGACCGCTGGGGTGGCTCGCTCTCCGGCTTCCTTGAGGCGGTCGAAGATGGTCCGCTTCAACCCGTCTAGGTCCTCGGCGTAGGCGAGCAGATCTGGGTCAGAAGGATCCGGCGTTGGCGTTAGATCGAGCAGGTGGAACACCCCTGGAGCATGGGAGGCAAGGTCGGCGGTTATCGCCGAGACGATGCTCCCGGCCGCACCGGTCACAACGAAGACGGATTCTGCATCGAGTACGAGCCCAGCCGCCGGTTCCGGCAGCTCTTCCTCCGTGAGGCCGATCGTCCACCGGTCCCCGTCGCGGCGTCCGACCTCGACTGTGCCGGGGTCGTGCAACGTCTCCTCGATCAGGACATCCGCGAGTGCCGCCGTCTTCCGGCTAACTGGGAAATCAACCACTTTCACGAGAGCATCCGGCTTCTCGCGCTTGTAGGCCTTCGTGAATCCCGACACTGCCCCGCCGAGCGGCGCCGTCGCCCCATCTGCTCCGTAGCCGTGGAGGCCACCGAAACGGGTGGCGGATACAAGGAAAGTGCCGGTCGGGCCGACCTGGTCGTACAGGTGACGCATGGTCTCGTAGAGAAGCTTGACCCGAATCCGGAGTTGCTCGCGCCAGGCGGCGAGATCGAGTTGTTCGATAGTCGGTGCTTGGTCGAGCGCAGGCAGCCAGTAGACGCCGGTGATCGATCCGTCGGCGGCAAACGCGTCGATTCGCCCGATCAACTCTTCCGCGTTGGGCACATCGTCGATCGCAAGTACCGAGGCCCCGTGTGCCTCTAGCCGTTTGACCAGGGCAGAGCCGACGCCGCCACGATCTGCCATGACAACGATCTTCGAATCTGTGCCGATCACCACACCGGTTTCCGCCGTCGATTCGAGACGAGGCCGGAGCAGCGGCGTGGGAATCCGGCGGGGTACCGCGGCGGCTGCTTCGTCGTCACCGGTTACCACCGGTGATGTTGCGATGACAGGACGGGTCTCGATGGCATCCCCACCTGCTGCAGCTTCGGCTACACCAGAAGTCGCAGTTTGAGCGGAGCTCAAACCTGCGGACGGCTCCGGTACGGAGCCGCCGGGTCGTTTGTCGCGGACGAAGCCGATGACGTGGTTGAGGGTGGGGTAGTCGCGGAGGGCGAGGTTGTCGTCGCGTTCGATGGCGTATTCCTCGCGGATGGCGGCGAAGGTTTCGGCTTGTTTGACGGTGTCGACGCCGAGGTCGGCTTCCAGGTCGGCTTCGAGGTCGAGCATGTCGGTGGGGTAGCCGGTTTGTTCGGCGACGATTTCGAGCACCTTGGCCACAACACCATCGTCTCCAGCCTGTGCCGCAGCTGCAGCCTCGGCGACTGTGGAGGCTGCAGTTTGGGCGGAGCCCAAATCTGCGGACGGCTCCGGAACGGAAGCCGCGAGGTCGGGTCGTTTGTCTTTGACGAAGCCGATGACGTGGTTGAGGGTGGGGTAGTCGCGGAGGGCGAGGTTGTCGTCGCGTTCGATGGCGTATTCCTCGCGGATGGCGGCGAACGTTTCGGCTTGTTTGACGGTGTCGACGCCGAGGTCGGCTTCCAGGTCGAGGTCGAGGTCGAGCATGTCGGGCGGATACCCGGTCTGGGCCGACACGATCTCCAACACCCGGTCCGCTACCTGATCACCCGCGCCTGTTGGCACAGCTGCTGGTGCACCTACGGCTGCAGTTTCGGCTTCGCCCGAATCTCCCACCGCTTCCGGAACGGAAGGGGCGGGCTCCGGAGCCAGCGGAATCGGCGCAGTGGGCGGTGCAACGACCCGCTGCGGTACAGGAACTGCGACAGGCGTCGCGGGGGCCAAGGGCGGTGCCCCATCGTCTCGAATTCGCAGGGTGCGACGGTCGATCTCCACGGATGCCGTCGGGTAACCGCTAACTGCGTTCAGCCATTGCTCCCAGCTGGCTTGGTCGACGAGACGTGACTCGAACCCGAGTTGGTCTGGCGCCGGGCGCACCCCGCCCGTCGTTGGCACATAGCGGTAGAGGGTCAGGCTGATCTGCGACCCAAAACCGGCCCCAAGACGGAGCGCGTAATGCACCGGATAGTCGCCCCCCGACGACAGATTGAGGTTGCCCAGTTCAGGATCCGGCTCTTCGAGATTGGGTACCGGGGGAACGATTCCGGTCTCCATCGACTTGATCGCCAGTACGTCCTCTACTCCGACCCCCATAGCGTGTCCGGTGAAGCCCTTGGTGTTGGTGATGACGATCCGATCAGCCGAATCGCCGAACACATGGCGTAGGGCATCCACCTCTGCCTGGGCACTGCCGCCGCGCGCCGGTGTATAGGTTTCGTGGGACACGAAGACCGTGTACGGAGCAATCTCGTGGCGGTTGACACCCCAGCGCTGCTCAGCAGTCTCGATCAGGTCCTCCATTACGTACCGGACGTGGGAAGTGTCGAGCCGGCTGCCGTGGAATGCGCTGTTGGCGGTAACTGCACTCAGCACCTCGGCGATGGGCTGGATGCCGCGGGCGGCGGCGGATTCCGCAGACTCAACGACGATGGCGGCGGCGCCCATGCCCAGGATCATTCCGTGCCGGCGCCGGTCGAAGGGGAGCGCGGCATCTTCTACCTTCTCGTCGGTAGCAGCGGCGCCGACGGCAAGGAACCCGGCGCCGATCCATTGCAGCAACTGCTCGTTGGTGACGTCGTCCCCGGAGACGATTACCACCCGTTCGCAGCGCCCGGCGCGGATCCAGTCCTCGGCGACCGCCACAGCTTGGGTAGTGCTGGCGCAGGCCGCGTTGAGTTGGGTGTTGGGCCCGCGCGCCATGATGTATTCGGCGAATTGGGCGTGACCAAAAGAGACAACCCGGAACAAGTACTTGCGATCGAACGCATACGCCAGTGACGAGACTTCGGCCTCGAGGGCGTCGATGCGTTTCTGGACCTCGGCGACAGCCGGATTGTCGGGCTCCAGACCGGAGCGCAGCGAGCGCAGGTCGGCCAGCCGTTGCTCCAGAGCGGCTGCGGTGTGATAACGGTCGGACTCCTCTACGAGGGCGTCCGCTCCGGGGAAGGCCGAGGCGAAAATGACACCCGTCGTGTCGCGATAGGCGTCGGGAAGCATCCACCGCTCCGGCAGCTTGGTTCCGGTGGTGGTGGTCTTGTAGTGCATCGCCAGCGGGATTCCTGCGTCGCGCAAAGCATCGATTCCGGCGCCAATAGCGAGTTGGCTCGTCCGGTCCAGTGACTCCACCCGCTCGGCGGGGAACCCAAACTCCTCAGTGAGGTCTATCTCCCCGCCGCGCCCTGCCAGCTTGATGACATCGGCCTCGTCGTCGATCGTCTCGAAGTGGCCACCACCGGCTTCCGATTTCACCAGTCGGGTGATGTTCTTGTCGGTGATCTTGCGCCGTTCCTCGGCCGGGATGCTGCCGATGAACTGCACACCGTTGAGCAGACCGGGGACCTTGTCGTCACCGAAGACTCGTTCCCCGCCGGGTAGACCGAGCCCTGCACCGGTGATAACGACCGGGCGGTCGTGGGCAAACTCGGAGGTCCGGGCCGGGGGCGCCGCCGCAGAGTCGACCTGGGGTGGGGCCGCCTGCGCGGAATCGAGGATCTGTTGGCCCTTGGAGAGGAAATCGGCAAACAGGCGACCGAGCTGCGAGTAAACGTCGCCATCGGTTGCAGCGGCCAGGGGTGGCGGCGCAGGCGCGGCCGGGCGAGCCTGCGGTACCGGGCGATGCTCGATCGTTGGCTGTGGTGAAGCCGGGATGGGTGCCGCCGGCGCGGCGGAGTCGGCCTTGGTTCCCACACCGAGCCCGGCGGCATACAGGCCGCACAGCGCATGGTTGAAGCTGGTGACGTCGCCGAGTTTGGGGTGGTTGGAGAACAACCCGACGACTTCCGGATCATCGCCGAGTACGTCGTCGACGAAGCCATGTAGCGCCTTCTTGGGTCCGACTTCGACGAACACCCGGCATCCTGCCTGGTGCAGAGTGCGCAGTCCCTTGACAAACTCGACGGGCGAGGCGATTTGTTTCCCCAGAATGTCGATCATCTTGGGTACGACGTTGGGACCCATCGGGTAGAACTCACCGTCGACGTTGGCGACCAGCGGTATCGCCGGGGATTCGAGCCGCAGCCTGCGCAGCAAGTCTTGAAGGGGCTCACTGGCGGGAGCGACGATCTCGGTGTGGAAAGCGTGGCTCACCGGGATCGGGATCACCTGAGCCCCAGCCTCCTGGAGCAACTGGCTGGCTGCCGTGACGCCCGGCGTGGAACCACCGATCACCGCTTGCTTGGTGCTGTTGAGGTTGGCGACGACGACGTAATCCTCCACAGCCTCGACTGCGCGGATAACGTCATCGAGCGGGGCGAACACCGCGGCCATGAGGCCGTTGTCATCGACCTGCACGTTGGCCATTTCGCGACCACGCCCTGCCACCGCCTCTAGCGCATCCTCGAAGGGCAGTGCGCCTGCGGCTACAAGCGCTCCATACTCGCCGAGGCTGTGGCCCATCACCATGTCCGGCTGGATTCCGTAGGAAGCCAACATGTCGGTGAGCGCCGCGTCGACGCTGAGCACAGCAGGCTGGGTTATCTCCGTCTGGCGAAGCTGCAGATCTGCTTGGCGCATCGCCTCTTCGTCCTCGCCATTGGCGAAGATGTAGTCGGTCAGCGGCCGACCGAGGATCGGTTCCATGATCTCGTCGGCTTCCACAAAGCGCTGCGCGACGATGTCCTCGGTGTTGCGGAGCTCGGAGAGCATGTTGACGTATTGCGAGCCCTGTCCCGTGTAGAGGAACGCCACCATGCCCGGCTCGCCACGCCCGATGAAGACCCCCTGGTTGCGGAGGGCTTTCCACATTCCAGGGTTCCCGGTTTCGAGAGCCCTGATCGCCTTCTCGCCTTTTGCGGCGAGCTCGGCTGCATCGCCGTAGTCGATCGCGATGCGGACCGGCGCGCGCAGGTCCTCTTCAGCGGGTGGCGCCGGCGGAGGAGCTACCCCTGTGGCGGCCTCGGCAACCACCTCCCGCAGCTGGGCGAGCACGGCGGCATCGTCGCGGGCCCCGATGACGAGGGCTCCGCGCAGCGGTTCCTTGAGCTGTCGGTCCGAAACTTGCGCCCGCGGCTCTGGAGATGCAATCGCATAGGTGGTCTTGCTGCCTTCAACCTGCAGCCGTCCCGGGATGTGCTCCTCGAGCACCACGTGGAAGTTGGTACCGCCGAAGCCGAAGGCGCTCACACCCGCCGTGCGAACCTGGCCCGGCTCGGTCTTCCACTCGGCCAGCTCCTTGTTTATGTAGAGCGGCGATCGGGAGAAATCGATGTTGGGGTTGGGGTTCTCACCGCCGAGGCTTGGAGCCAGCACCTTGTCGTTGAGGGACATGACGGCCTTGAGCATTCCGGCTGCGCCGGCGGAGCTCTTGAGATGTCCGATGTTGGACTTGACGGATCCGATTGGGATCGATCCCGGCTCGAGCCCGAGATCTGCAAACACCCGTCCCAGGCTTTCCGTCTCGACGACATCACCAACGCGGGTCGATGTCCCATGGCCCTCGATGTAGGTTGCGCCGTCGGGAGTGAGGTTGGCGTTGCGCCACGCCCGGGCAACGGCGAACTCCTGTCCCACCGGGTTGGGAGCCGTGATGCCCTTGCCCTTGCCGTCGCTCGAGCCTCCCAGGCCCCGAATCACCGCGTATATGTGGTCTCCGTTCGCCTCGGCATCCTCTAGCCGTTTCAGCAGGAAGACGGCCGCTCCTTCGCCCATCACGAATCCATCGGCTCCCTCGTGGTAGGGACGCGTGCCGCTTGCCGACAGGGCTCCGATCTTGCAGAACTTGATGAAGCTAGGGACACCCATGTTCGAGTCGACGCCGCCGGTGAGCACGCTGTCGTAGTCGCCCTGTTCCAATCCCTCGATGGCGGCATCGATGGCAGCCAGCGCAGAGGCGCAGGCCGCATCGACGATGAAGTTGGGGCCGTGGAAGTCGTAGAGGTTGGCCACACGGCCGGCGATGATGTTGCCCAACTCACCGGGCATCGTGTCTTCGGTGATGTTGGGGAAGCGGTTGCGAACCCCGGCCAGCAGCTCGTCGAGGATGGCGGTGCGCACGTCGGACTGGAGAGCGGCGAATGAGGGCGCCTGGCGCAGCTCCTCCGCATACTCAGGGAAATAGGCCCGGAGCGCGGTGAGATAGTGCATGTCGCCCGCCATGGCGTTCCCGAGGACGACCGCAGTGCGATCCGGGTCCATAGCGCGATCTGGGTAGCCGTAGTCGAGGAGGGCCTGGCGCGACGCGGCGATGGCCCACTTCTGGGTGCGGTCCATGGCATCGCCAACCTTGGGAGGGATCGGGAGACGCCACTCGAGCGGCGAGAAGTCGACGTCGCGGACCCAACCACCGATGGTGGAGTAGGTTTTGTCGGGGGCTCGCGGGTCGGGGTCGTAGTACAGGTCGGCGTCCCAGCGATCCTTGGTGACCTCGGTTATCGAATAGCGGCCGGCCTTGAGGTTCTCCCAGTACGTAGCGGCGTCGGGAGCATCTGGGAGCACGGCTCCGATCCCGACTACCGCAACAGCTCTCTCTGCCTTCTCCACCATCTCGTTGGTCTCCCGCCTTCCGATGAGCGCTGGTTCTCGCTCGCCTCAGTCTCTGTCGTAGAGGGCGTCCGCGATCCGATCCATGTCGGCGATCATCCCTGCCTGTGCATGCTCTATGGCCTTGGTGCCGATGGCGGCATCGAAGCCGGCAGCGTCGATGGCCCCGGGCTCGGCAGCTCCCAATACCCAGCGCGTTCCATCGAGGGCGACTCGCAGCGCAGCGTCCCGGGCAAATACGCGGGAAATGGCGGCCAGAGTCTCGGGGCTGAATCGGTCGTCAGCCTTGTCCGGCAGGGTGCCCGCAATGGCAGCTGCGGCTCGCCTCGCCAGCGCCCCGGCGCTTTCGACGTAGGCCACCAATTCTCCGAGTCGGAATAGGACATGTTGGCTCCGGGTCAGCCGGTGGATCCGGGCCTGCTCCATCACTTCGGCCAGCGCGTGTGCGGCCAACGCGGCGACGTCGGCGCCTACGTTTGGCGACCCGGCGGCCACCGCCTCTAGTTGCGAGCCCTGGTCGTGGTAGAAGCCGCCGCGGCTCTTCATGTGCTCCTGCCACCGGTCACGGGCGATGGTCATCTCCATGATCTCGGACGTGCCTTCGTAGATGGTGGTGATACGCACGTCGCGCGTGATCTTCTCGACCATGTACTCCTTGGTGTAGCCGTAGCCGCCGAGGGCCTGGATGGCGTCATCAGCAGCGGTGTTGCCGGCCTCCGTCCCCATGTACTTGGCGATGGCACCTTCGGTGTTCAGTTGGTAACCGCCGCCGTCGATCTTGGTTGCAGTCTCTTCGATGTAGGCACGGGCCGCCTCGAGGCTCACCACATTGGGAACGATCAGCTTGTGGGTGTAGCCCTGCTTCTCGGAGAGCGGGGTCCCGCCCTGAATTCGCTCGGCCGAGTACGGAATGGCGCGGTCCATGGCTTCCCAGCCGGCGCCGAGGCCGAAGGCCGCAACCATCAGGCGGGTGTAGCCAAACACCGCCTGCGCTTGGACCAAGCCCTGGCCTTCGCTGTCGCCAACCAGCCGGTCCGGGGTGACCGCAACGTCCTGCAGCGAGAGCGAAGCGGTATTGCTGGCGCGGATGCCGTGCTTGTCCTCCGGCTTGCCCTTCTCGAAGCCGGGTGCGTCGCCATCGACGACAAACCAGGAAGGACCGTCGGGAGTTGCGGCGAGAATGGTGTAGATATCGGCGAAACCACCGTTGGATATCCACTGCTTGTTGCCGTTGAGGATGTAACCGGTGATCTCATCACCGTCCATTACCCGCTTTGCTGTAGTACGCAGTGCCCCCAGGTCGGAGCCGGCTTCCGGCTCAGTTGCGCCGTACGCCATGAGCAAGCCTTCCTCAGCGAGCCTGCTCAGCCAGAACTCCTTCTGCTCATCGGTGGCGCCGAAGACGATCGGGTCGCTGCCCAAGAAGGTTGCGAAGACCCCGGTAGCGACTCCGACATCGATTTTCGCCAGGAGTTCGCAGACCCGGTAGACGTCGAAGGTTGACGCACCCATCCCGCCGAATTCCTCCGGGATGAAGAGGAGTGTCACACCGAGGTCGGCAAGCATGGAGCGGACGATCTCCTCAGGAAACTCGTCCTTTGTATCGAGCTCGAGGAGGTAGGTCTCAGGGAGATTGTCCGCGGCGAAGTCCCGCAGCGTTCCCATCACCAGATTTAGGGTGTCGCGATCCAACCCGGTGGTCATACGCTCTCCCTCCACGTGCTTCGTATGCCGGTTCCTGTTGAGGTGGGCATAACATAATGGCGTCGCGCCGGGTTTGTCGCCGCTTTTTCTTCGAATGCCTCAATCGGTTGTGCGCCACCATTGCACGGAACGGGCTAGCAGCGTTGCTGCCTGGTCGCGATAGACCGGATCCCACGGGCAATAGTGGTTGGGGATATGGCAACCACGCGTGATTCCCAACGCAGCCACTGCATCGATATCCCCAGCAAAGACCGTCGTGTTGTCGTCGACGAAGTGGTCGACCTCGGATGCCGGGATGGGAAGCGATCGCCGGAGGAAAGCGGCGAACTGGGCGCGGGTCACACCGTCGTCGGGACACGCAAGCCCTTCACCACATCCTCGCCAGACTCCAATGGCCGCCAGCCGGTTCAGCGGTTCCTCGGCCCAGTGCCCGTTGTCATCAGTGAAGAAGTCCTGTGAAGTTGGCGCAGGCTCGAGGATCCGATCGAGGAGTGCGGCGGTTTGCGCCCTGGTCAGTCTTCTGCTCGGGCAATAGCTGTCGACGTCGCAGCCGTAGATGTAGTCGTTCTGGAACATCCACTCGATGTTCTCCTCATGCGGGTTGCCGTCGTCATCGGAGAATCTGCTGGGGCAGCCAACGCGGCCGGTTTCGCTGATCGCGAGGTCGTCGATGCGCAACGTCAGGTCGCGGTCGTTGGGGATTGTCGATCCGCCGAAGTAGACGTTCAGCCAGAAGTTGCGGATGTCGAGCCAGTCCTCGGCGGGGCGGCGGAAGCTCAGGTCGGT
>JASJEG010000084.1 GCA_030064765.1 Acidimicrobiia bacterium
GACTTGCCCAGACCGGCATCAGCCATGATGCCGACAACGCGGCGCAGGCCCGACAGCGCCGACGCCATCCGATTCTCGACAAAGGCAACCTCGCGTTCCCTGCCCACCATTGGCAGCGGATATCTGCTGTGCCGGCGCACCTGGCCGGTGCGCACACCAGTCAGCACGAACGCCGTGACGGAATCCGCCTTCCCTTTGAGCGACATCGGCGACTGTTCTTTCCACAGGAACTTGCCGTCGGCGCCTTCGACCACCTCGCCGGTGACCAGCACACCCCGCACCGGCGCCTTGCTCATCAGCCGTGCGGCCAGATTCACGGGGTCGCCGAGACAGGCGAAGGTACGGCGTAGTGGATGTCCGCACGTTCCGCTGAGAACACGCCCGGTTGAGATCCCAATCTGGATGTCCTTCGCCGCGGTTGTGTCCGCCAGGGCCTGCAAGTCAAGTGCAGCGGCGACACTACGGGTCGCCTCGTCCTCGTGTACCCGGGGCGAGCCAAAGACTCCGTAGAGATAGGCACCCTTGTCTCCCAGAGTGAGCTGAAGGAGATTGCCTCCGTAGTCATCGAGCACATGCTGGGCTCTGCGGACAAACTGGTCGAGCTTGTCGGCTGCCGCCGGGTCCGAGTCGAAGTCGATCCCCCCGAATCTGATGAACATCGGGAACACTGATCTCAGCTCCGCAAAGAACGCACCATCCCCGCTCGCCAACCGCTCGTAGACCGTGGGAAGCAACCACTGACGGGCGATGTCGGCAGAGACTTCCTCGAGACCGGTGGGAGGTTCATCATCGGCAACCTCGACGTTGAGCGCCGTGATGACACCGAAGTGACTCTCTTGGTCTGTTCGGATCTCCTGCGTCGTGACGTGCCGGGCCAATGAAGCTAGAGCCGACTCGGCGAGAACGACCTCCCCCTTCTCGGCCATCTGCTCGGCCGCCGCCAAATCGTCTATGAGCGACCCTGCGAGCACATCCATCAGCTGCAGCGACGGGTCGCCAACAACGAATCGCCGTGCCTCACCGACAGCAACTGCGGCCTTCAAGGAAAGCACGACTTCGCCCCCGGCGGCGGGCTTCACGACACCGACTCGAGCCATCGTCTGCTGCATCTCGAGCGCGCACGCCGTAGCCCGCGTCCCATCATCACCATCGAGCCAGCAGGTGATGGCGTCACCGCTGAAGTAGATGACCTCTCCCCCGAACCGATGCAGGTCTTCGATGATTGCGGCCAGTATCCGGTTGAGGTTGGCCACCAGTTCTTCGGCACCGCGTTGGGCCCCGAGTTCATCGGCGAGAGCCTCGGTTAGCGGTGTGAATCCTGAGATGTCGGCAAAGAGACCGGCTCCCTGGACCTTGTCTGGCAGTTCCTCGCCCGCAACCAGGGCGCGGCGCCGGTCGCCTGCGATGTAGGCGCGAGGATCGTCCTCGAAGACGAGGCTCGACGCGTGTGACGGTTGGTTCACGCCGGCCTCCCTTCCGATTGAATGCCACCGCTCCGGTGGCCGCCAGCGTAGACAACAGGACCGCTTGAGTGGGACGCTGATACACAATGATTGCCGCGAGCTCACCCGCTATGATCTCGCCCCGTTCGCTTCAAGGAGCCCGCGAGTGCGAATCCATCTCTTGGGCACCCGCGGGTCTCTCCCGACCCCGGGGCCTGAATTCGTTCGCTACGGCGGTAACACGTCGTGTGTTGCCGTAGCAAGAGACGGTGAGCTGCCTTCGTTGTTTCTAGATGCCGGCACCGGGCTAGCAACGGCGACCCGCGTTCTCGGCGACATATCTTTCGAGGGATCAATCCTGCTCGGCCACGTCCATTGGGACCATGTGTACGGGCTGCCGTTCTTTCGTAATGGCGACCGGCCTGATGCCAGAGTCGACATCTATCTGCCGGGTCAAGACGAACCCGAAGCGGTGCTCCGCCGAGTCATGTCCCCGCCCATATTCCCGATAGACATCCAGACCCTGAGGGGGAACTGGACCGTCAACTCGCTCCCGGAAGGTACTTCACACATCGAGGGCTTTGCAGTGACGGCGCTCGACATTCCGCATAAGGGCGGTCGCTCGTTTGGCTACCGAATCAGCGATGGGCACTCGTCGCTCGCCTATCTCTCCGACCACGATCCCTACTCGCTCGGACCCGGACCGAGCGGCAACGGCGAGTTGCACGAGACGGCGCGGCAACTAGCCGACGGGGTCGACCTCCTGATCCACGACTCGCAATACACCCCGGCGGAGTTTGCCGAACGCCATGACTGGGGCCACTGCAGCTACTTGTATCCGATTGAGCTGGCACAGGCCTGCAACGTGAAGCGGTCTCTCCTGTTTCACCACGATCCGGGACGCACCGACCCCCAGCTGGATGAGATGGCGGCGGCACTCGACGACCCGAACATCGAGTTCGCTGTTGAGGGCACCTATCTGGATGTCTGAAGCGGAGGGGGCGGCCGGGTGAGAGGAATCGAGCGCCGTGGCGACCATGTCACAGCCAGGGATCTCAAGGGTGTTGTGGCATCGACCTTGCGTGACTTCAGTCCCGCCAGTCTCTTCCCGACACTCGCCACCGGGCTCATCTCCGGTGTCATTCTGGTGACGCTCACCATATCGCTGGCAGCACTCATTTTCCGGGGAGATCTCGCTGACGGTCTGCCGCTGGGAATTGGAATCAGCCTCTTCGCCACTTTGGTGATTGGAGTGGTCAGCGTGTTTGGAAGCGGGCTGGCCGGGACGGTAGCCGGGGTGCAGGACAACACCGCAGCAGTGATTGGTGCGGCCGCGGCCGCCATTGCCGCAGACGTTGCGTCGCCGCAGGCCATCCCGACAGTGATCGCATTCATGTTCGTCGCCTCGGCCACAACAGCTCTGGTTCTTGGGGGGCTGGGGAGTTTCCGACTCGGCTCGCTGGTCCAGTACGTTCCCTACCCCGTTGTTGGCGGCTTTCTGGTCGCCACAGGCATACTGATTCTCGACGGGGCACTCGCCATCCTCTTGCAGAGCCCAGATGGTGCCGGTGTCTGGTCAGCCGATTCAATATGGCGCTGGATCCCGGGAATCGGGATCGGGTTGACCATTCTCGGACTGAGCCGGCACCGCCGAAGTCGCACCTTATTGCCCTGGATCATCGTCGGGACGATCGTGGGGGTCCATGGGGCTCTCGCCGTTGCCGGCATAGCCAGATCAGAAGCAGTGGATTCTGGTTGGCTTCTTGGAGGATTCGGTGACGCGGCCCTATGGCAACCCGACGTTTTGCGGTTGCTGGGAGACGCCGATTGGAGCGCCGTCGTCGCCCAGGCAGGGGCGTTGGGCACGGTGGTTGCCATCGCTGCGATGTCGCTGATGATCAAGGTTCACGCACTCGACCAAGCGACGGGAGAGGATCTCGACGTCGATCGAGAGCTGACGGTGGCTGGTGTAGCCACTGCAGCCGTCATCCCCGGCGCCGGAATGCCGGGCTACATGCACTTCAGCCAGACCCTGCTGCTGCGCGGGTTGGCAGGGCCGAGGCGCGGACCTGCCCTCGTGGCGGCTCTAACCGCAGGCATTGTGCTGCTGGCCGGCAGCTCGATCCTGTCGCTGGTTCCCACCGCCTTGGTCGGAGGATTGCTGCTGTACCTCGGCGCCAACTTCCTGGTGGAATGGCTCTGGGACCGGCGCGGCCGGCTCGCGCTGGTGGACTATGCCCTGGTTGTTGGAGCAGGCGCTGCGGTTGTCGTGCTGGGCTTCCTCCCCGCTATCGGGATCGGAACCGTTGTAGCCATCTTGCTGTTCGTTGTCCGCTACAGCCGGGTCGACGCGGTCCGCCATTCCTATACGCTCCGGGTCTTCCGCAGCTCCATCGAACGCTCGCCCGCCCAGGCAGCCATCCTGGAGGAGGAGGGAGACTGCGCTGTAGTGCTCGAAGTACATGGCTTCCTCTTCTTCGGGACCGCCCACGGCGTATTTGGAGACCCGCGCCTCTTCTCCGAAGCCAGTGAGCTGCGACATGCCGTGTTCGACTTGACCCGTGTGACCGGCATCGATTCCTCAACGTCGACTGCACTGGCCAAGCTCGCCCGTCGCTCCCGCACCGAAGGATTCGACATCCTGCTTGCGGGGCTTCCAACCAACGCATCCGAACTGACGGCCCAACTCTCCGACGCCGATGTGTCCGTCCATCAGTTCGACTCGCTGGATGACGCCGCGGAGTGGTGCGAGGAGCGAATCCTCGACGAGCACACGACAGTCCGGAACAACCGCCCGAACCTAGCGGAGCTATTGGCAGCTACACCGCAGTCGCGAGAGTTAGCCAGAACGGCGCTGGCCCATTTCGAGAGGATCGAACTCGACCCAGGCGACGCCGTGATCGAACAGGGCACGGCATCGGCCGGCCTGTATCTCATCGAGTCGGGCACTCTGACAGCGCAGCTGAAGACGGCAGATGGGAAGGTCATCCGCCTCCGTACTATGCAGCCGGGCACGCTCCTGGGAGAGATCAGCCTCTATCAGGGAGGGGCAACCACCGCTGATGTTCTGGCGGAAGAGGCTGCGGTTGTACTCCATCTCTCGGTCGCCCGGCTGCAACAGATCGAAGAGACCGATCCGTCCGCAGCGGCGTTGATTCACCGTCTCGCGTCACGCACGCTCGCCGGACGCGTCATCCATGCGGAAAGAGCGCTCCGCACCTTTCGGAAATAACAACGGCCTGGGACTAGACGCCGGTCGTAATCGTGCCGGTGATGATCCCGGCAATCGTGTCAGCTGCGTTGTCGCGAACCGGATCGGGAAGGCCGTAGCCATCGTTGTATTCGATGATGATGCCGCCGTTGGACAGATCGATGGTGTAGGTCTCGCCACCGAGCGACCCGGAGTCGATACCGGCAATGATCTGCCGCAGTACGACCTCCCAGTGATACACCTGCGACGCCACAACCAAGCTGGGCGCGAGTTCTGCTTGATCCGATTGCGTGCCAAACCAGAGAGCATCGTTCTCGGCGGCAACACCGACGGCGCCAACGACCATCTGCGCCGAGCCGGTGAGTACGTCAGCCCCCGCATCGATATGGGCTCTTGCCGCCTCCGCGGCAAATGCCACGTCGCTGAATGAACCTGTGTAGGTCACCGGGACTTGCGCCGTCCCGTCGGTGGCCAGCACTCCGTTGCGGAAGCCGTCGACGAACAACTGGGCATCGCCCACCTCGAGCGGGCCAACCACGCCGATGACCCCGGAGTCGGAGAGGAGGGCGCTGATCACTCCCATGACGTAGCCTCCTTCGTCGGCGGCCACCTCGTATGACGAAACATTGGGAAGACCGAAGGTGTCGGCGGCCGTCCCCCAGGCAAAGGCGATGTCGGGGTACTCGTTGGCGATCTCAAACAGCGAGGTCCCGTATTGCGATCCGTGCGCAATCACCAGGTCATAGCCACCCGCCGCGTAGGAACGGATCGCCGCAGCGGCTTCGTCCGTGACGAAGGTGTTGTCGGTGATGTCCACCTCGACACCTTCCTGCTCGGCGGCGATGACGTTCACCGCATCCACAATGCTCTGTGTAAAGGCGAGATCGTCCCTTGCGCTCGGGGCGACGATGCCGATCCTGAACTGTGCGCCGGATGTGGCCGCAACCGAGTAACCGACCTCGAACTCGACGCGCCTTTCGAGCCCGGCCACGGCCTCGGAACCTGATGAGGTCGATTCGCCCCTGGCATCAACGAGAAGGCGCTCTGCTGGGATCCCCTGGACAAGCAAGTAGTCGCGAACGTTTTCTGCCCTGATCAAACTTACTTGCAGGTTGCCGGACTCGGATCCAGACGAGTCGGTGTAGCCGACTGCCGTCACGAGCGGCCCCGGGTAGGCCTGGATCGCTTCGGCAACACTGTCGAGGATTCTCTCTTGAAGGGCGTTGAGATCCGTCTGGCCGCTGGCAAACACCAGCGGTGTCACGGCGGTGATCCGCTGCAACTCAGCGTCAAGGGCAACAGCCCGGTCCGCTTCCTCGGTCAAGTCGACCACCTGGTCAATCCCGATCACCGCAACTACGGCGGCCACAAGACCCTCTGCCCCTGCGTCAGGAGTAACACCGGTGAGCGTGGCCACCCCGCCCGACACCGACACGTTCACCTTGTCGTAGCCGGCGTCGGCGATGGCAGCCAAGACGGCTACACGCACCTCGTCGTCGGTCACGGTCACCGTAAGGCCCGTTGAGTCAACCGGGGCTCCCTCGGCTAGCGCTTCGGTTGCTCCGATAGCTGCGGTGCGATCCCTGTCGGATGTGACCACACCGGTTAGGAACAAGGTTCCCGATCGTTCCTCGATGGCAACCATCGACAAACCCAGCCCATCGAGTACGGAGCGGATCGTCGCCGTAGGTGACACCTCACTGACAGTGGCTGAAGTAGTGGTCGTTGCGACGTCCTGCCCACTCGGAGCTGGATTGTCGTTGCGCCAGAAGAACAGCATCCAAGCGACTGCGGCAACCGCGATGATCGCAACCAGCACGGCGAAGATCGGAAACGATCTGACGTGTTTGGGCCGCACCTTCTCGAGGTCCTGTAGGGCGGCATGGGCGGCGTCCCGCCGTTCCTGCTCCTTGACCGTCAGCCTCGATGGTGGAGCGGGCGCCGCGGGAGGCGCCGCCGGCTCCGCAGCTGGGGACTGCTGCGCCGGTGCTTCGGAAGGCGGTACTGGCTGAGGAGGGCGTGGCTGTGCCTCAGCGTGGCGCGGGCGCGTTGCCGCTAGATCAGCCTCCCGGCTGCTGAAGGGGGTCTTCTCGGGAGCCAGACTTCCAATCGGCAACTCTGTCTCGGGTTCTTCGGCCGGCGGCGCGGCGGGGGGCGCTTCTCGGGGTGTCGCCGCCGGTACCGTGCCAACTGCCTCTACCGCACGCTCGGACACCTCCTGCGGCTCTATCGGTGATGCATCCACCACCTCGGAGGTATCGATGACGAGTGGCGGGGGTGGGGGTGGCGGCGGCGGTGACGCGGGAGCGACCGCATCGGGGGTCAGGATGCGTGAGCGCAGTTCCTCGCCGACCGAGCGCGGGGATTCTGGAGAGGGCTCGGGTCGAGCGTTCTGGGGACGGGTACGAGGGGCATCGACCTCGGAGCTGACCTTCTCCTTGAGCTGTGCGAGTTCTTCGCGATTGGTAGAAAGCTCATCGAAGAGGCGATTGCGCGTTTGCTCATCCTGCGCATCCCGCAGCAATGCCCACAGGTCGTGCTGTCGTTCGGTCAGCGCAACCAATCGGGCCACATCGTCGCCGTTGTCGGCGACTGGCGCACCACTCTGTTCGTCCACAGCCACCCCTTCAGCTGTCAGGCTTGTGGCTCGCCGTTAAGTATCGGCGAAATCCCGGTGTTTCTGAAACGCGGATACTCAGAGGGGCCGTGCGGTCGGGCTACTTCCTGGGGCATCGCTCAAGCCAGGCTCTCCCGCAACCGAAGCTCCCTCATGATGTCCCCAGACGAAGCCGTTACCCGGGTAACCGAGTCCTTCCTGATCAACATGGATGTCCATCAGCGCGACCCCTGGGAGTTCTTCGACTGGGCACGCAATACCTGGGGGTTTCAACAGACTGTGGCTTTGCAGAACCGAATGCGGGAGATTCTGGCGCAGGAGAGTCCGGCGCCCGGCCACATCGAGCGAGCCGTCCGGACCACCACAGCGGTCTTTGCGACCACGGGAGTCCCCTTCAACGAGAGTGCTCACGGCCTCGGGGAGGCGGGCGCCGAAGTGTTCCGTAGCGCACTACGGCTCGGTTAGCTTGCTGGGCTCAGAGCACGCCGCAAGAAGGCCGCCATCTGCCCACGAGTAACAGGTTTGTCCGGGCAATACATGTCGTTCGCCGGTGGATTGCAGCCCGCAGTAATGCCCGCCTCCGCCAACCGCTCGATGTCGTCCTCGAAAGTCGACCCATCGTCATCAACAAACCGATCCCCAGACGCCGAAGCCAGACCGAGGGCGCGCACCAGAAACGCCGCCATCTGCCCACGAGTAACAGGCTTATCCGGGCAATAGCTGTTGTTGACCGGCGGATTGCAGCCGGTGGTAATTCCGGCGGAGTACAGCCACTCAATGTCGTCCTCGAATATCGATCCGTCGTCGTCGATGAACGTTCCTGCAGCAACACCTCCGTTGATAGCCAAGACGAATCCCGTCGCAGTAGCAGCGGTGACTGCGACTTCGACACCGGCGAGGACCATGTTGTCACCAGGGGTCATCACGTGATCTAGTTGATACTCGTTCGGCGGCTCCTGGTAGTGCTCTCGGAACAGCCCCGGACAGACGCTCCCGAAGACCGGCTGCCCACAGTCGTGATCGACGAAATAGACCTCAACACCTTCCCAGGCTGCCGGAATCGGGTCGTAGGTGGACCGTTTTCTTGCACCGAGCACATAGAACTGACCATCAACGCCGGTCTCGACGGCGATGAGCTGGGTCCCGGCGACACCAAACGGCTCGAGAGTGACCGTGAGCGGGTTTCCCTGCGCAACAACAACGTCAGCAGGGTCGACCCATCCAGACTGGTAACGGTTGTAGGAGCTAGTGGCGTAGGGCAGCGGCTCGGTGTAGCTCGGGGTCCCGAGGTTGGCCGAGTTGCCGCTCATGAGGTCGATCGGGTTGTCGTATTCATACGAAGAGAGGCCCGAGTGGGAGTGGGGCCATTGCAGGGTGTGACCAATCTCGTGGATCGCAACCGACGGGAAGTTGAACAAGGCGCTTTCACCGACGATGGCGTAACGGCCGTTGCCGGGGAACGTGGACGGGATGCCGGGACAGTCGATCGAGGAACCCCCGCACACCGAACCCGGCGACGCGTAGCCGCCTCCCGTCACGCTGTCGACCACCAGCAATGCTTCCGGTGACCCGGCGGGTGTATAGCTTGGCGAATCTGCCAGGAACTCGGGCATGCACGATGCGTCATCCGGAATCGATCCGCCGGCGGTGAAAGATGGGGTGTAGCGGCCGTCGGAGAGAGCCGCGAAGTAGTCGACACTCGCCGCTTCGAGCTGGGCGATGACCGTCGCCATATCGTTGACGACGGAGCCGCACAGCCAGACCTCGAAGTTGTCAACGTCCAGTGAATACCGCTGCACGAAGGCCTTCTTGGGAATCAACCTGTGTGGGTCACCGTCGAGAACGTCCTCGCCGCCGACCGCGTCGGTCCCAGGGACCTCGGTAATCGGAACATCCCAATCGCGGTCGCTGCGCTGTACCACCTGGCCGGCTCCGGCCGCATCAGCCGGCGGTGCGGCTGCCAGGGAGACGACGACAAGAGCCACTGCGACGATGGCTCTCACCACGTCGCCGGGCCCATTGCCGTGCATCGCAGATCCCTCCTGGCCGGACTTCGGGTGACGTTAGTAGCACCTGTGTAGCTAACGCACAGGCGGCGGGCGAAGGTGGGTTTGGCTAGGAGCGGGCTCGCTCGTTGAGCGCAATGAACTCCTCGACCGAATACTCGGCAATCGCCTCTCCGATGAGCTCCAGAGGGAGGTCATCGAGCTTCCGGAACCGCACGCACGACTGTCCCATGTCCAAGCGTTTGCCGGTGGCCTGGTATGCGGTCAGGAAGCTCTTGCGGCTCTCCGGGTCGGCATACACGCCCGTGAGGTACACGGCCATGTGATTCTTCTGTGATGCCAACGCTGCCATCATCAGCGGCTGCTTGTTGTACGTGTCGGGATAGCGCTGCAGCGGCACCTGGTAGGTGATCATGCCCCAGTTCATTGCCTCTTCAAAGCCATCGGGCAGATTCTCCAGAATCACATCGCGCACTGCCTCGATAGCCTGGAGACGATCATCGGGAAGCTCGGACAGGTACTGGTCGACGGTTGTAGCGCTAGATCTCATACGGGGAGACTATCGGGCCGGGTGCCTCGCTGGGGGCAAAACCTCGCTGCAGCCCTGACGGTGACGCTCCGGTCCCGCCGCTACGCTTGAGCCATGGCCGGCGAAGCTTCGCGGTTTGCGCTTGCTGCAGATGCCATGACTGGTTTGCGGGCGGGCATCGCAGCCCCTCTGTTCTGGTTTGCGGCAACCGAGCGATTCGACGTGGCAGCCGCGCTTCTGGCCATCGCCTGGTGGAGCGACTTGCTCGATGGGCGCCTCGCCCGGAGGTCGGGAATAGCGACGCGGTTGGGACCATGGGACTTCGTTGTCGACACTCTGGTCGGCGCGGCGCTACTGGCCGGCCTGACCGCCAGCGGGTTGGTTGCCTTGCTGCCGTGGGGCCTAGCCGGTATCGCCCTGCTGCTCGGTTTCTTTGTGTGGCGCAACCTCGCGTTGGGAATGCTCGTGCAAGCCATCGCGTATGGCTTCTTGCTCGCCGAGCTGTGGGCGCGGGAACCGGTATGGATGCTGGCATTGACAGCTTCCATCGGGGGCATCCTCATCGCGGACTATCGCCGCTTCACCACGTTTGTCCTCCCCACGTTCTTTGCGGGCTTGACCGGCAAGCATGAGCGAGGGCGGACCGCCGCCGCGGACTAGTCCTAGAGGCTTCCTCCCAACGTCTCGCTTCACCTCGCCGACCGATCGACCGATGCTTTCCAGATATGGGAACGAGTAGTCGGGGTCATCCCGCGGCAACCGACAGAATGCACCGCGTCGCTATCCAGCTCGGGGCCGTGGCTGCAGCCGTCACCATCGTTGTTTACGCGGTGTGGGCCCTTGCCGATGGTGACCCGATACACCTGACCAACGGTATTGGTCCCGTCGTTCTCGGCGCGGTTTGCCTGCTCATGCTCCGCAGCCGTTGGTACCACGGTGAAATCGTCCTCATCCTCGCTGCCGTCTCAACCATCTTTTCCTTCAAGTTCTACGGTGAAGAATCCACCTCCGCCCCGGCGGCCATCGGTGTCGTCATCATCGTTTCGGTCAGCGCCCTGTTCGTGCCGGAAAGGTGGAAATGGCACCACGTCTGGTTTGGCGGCCTCATCCTCCTCGCCACCGGTGTGTTCTGGGAGGGCTTCACCAAGGACGCCATCTGGATCGGCATCTCGGGATCATTGTCAGCGATGGTTGCAATGGTGCTGTTCATCAAGATGCGCGATGTGGCCATTGCGTCGGACCGGCGCTACCGAATTCTGGTGGAGAAACTGCCGCTACCTCTCCTCCAAGAGGACTGGACGATGGTCCGCCGCTGGATGGAAGAGCGACGTGCCGCCGGGGTTACAGATATCGAGGCCTACCTCGACGCCCACCCGGATGAGCTAGATCGACTCGTCCAGTGGATTCGAATCCAGGCGGTGAATCCTGCGATCAATGACCTGATTGGATCGGTCAAGAAACCCGACCCTGCGGCGGACGATGCCGACCTGGCTCCCTTTGTCCGCAGTGAGGTCATCGCCCTTTGGCACGGTGCCGATCCCAGAGCGGCTGACTACCGACTTGGCCGGAAGGACGGCAGCGAGCTATGGGCTCGACTCGAGGCTGTCGACATCGAGCCGGGCCTCATCGATGGCGTTGATCGCGTCATTGTGGCGACTGACGTGACCGAGCTGAAGCAGGCCCAGTCCGAACTGGCCGAACAGGTCCGCTCCAAGGACGAGTTCATCGCTGCGGTCAGTCATGAGCTCCGAACGCCGCTCACCTCAGTGCTCGGCTTTGCCGAACTCATCAACGACGAAAGCGACCGGCTCCCGCCTGTGGTCCAGGAAATGGCCGAGAGGCTTCTCGGTGAGGCCAACGACATGGCCCACATAATCGAGGACTTGCTGGTCGCAGCCCGGGCCGAGATCGGTGCAATCACGATCGATTTGGAGCAACTCAACCTGGCTGCTGTAGGCCACAACACAATTGGAGACCTCGACGAGAGTTTCGTCGTATATCGCAATGAGGAACCCCTGGTCCTGGCGGATCGGGTGCGCATCGGGCAGATCATCCGCAATCTGGCGTC
>JASJEG010000085.1 GCA_030064765.1 Acidimicrobiia bacterium
CCAAGGGATCAAAGACCTGAGGTGGGGCGAGCCCGGCTTCGAAGACGCTCATACCAACGCCACCGAACTACCCCGCGCAATCAAGCACCACTTCGTCGCAGGTGTCGTCACCTCGGATCCGGCTCATCCGGTTGGTGGGGCGATCGGCGATCTCATGGTGAGACCTGGCAGCGGTGCAGGGGCACCCGAGGTTGACGGATCCAATGTGGTGCTGGTCGGCGGAGTAAACCATTTCGACCTGCCAAACGATCCCCGGGTTGTCGAGCACCTGATGAGATCGCTGAGCTGAGTCAGGCGGGACTAGACCGCGGCGCCTTCGCGATCGGTGGCGCGGCGCTGCGGAGTCTCTGCGACGACAGCTTGGCGCTCCATCGAGTCGGCCAGCAACGAAACCCCGATTCTGCCGAGGATCCTGACAACGATGACCGCCCCCAGGGTGAGCCCGGCCCGAACTGCTGCGTCCACCATGTCCAGGGATCCGGTGGTGACCCCGTACGCGATTGGCAGAAGAACAATCAGGCCAAGCAGTGCGGCGAGTCGGTTGATGGGATTCATCGCCGACCCACAATCCGCCGCACAGCCAGCGCAACGTCGGTGGGCTGCGCCCTGACCATCGAGGAGACGAACCCGTCAACTGTGCCGTACCCGAGGGTGGCTCCCAGCGTGAATGCCAGGTACAGGGCGTCCGACACCGCAGTCTCTCCAACCCACGACACTGCAACCGGCTCCCCAACCATAAGGTCTTGCCACGGCTCGTCGCCGATGACCAGGTGAATGCCTCGTCCGCCTTGCACGTATTCGAGCCACTCTCGATCCTGAGAAGTGTCCTCGACCATCGCACAGAATGAGCCGTCGTAAGGAGCCATCTCCCCGGCGTGCACCAGCGGGAGCCCCAACGGCTCTGCAAGCCGTTCAGCATGCGGACCAACGACGATCACGTTTTCGGTGGGGAGTGCTCCACAATGCGGGGCTACCGCCTCAGCAATATTGTCGATCCAGTCGAGGTCATCTTGCGGATCGAGTTCGGCAACCGCCTCGATGACCGGGGCCGGCATGCCCAGCCGGAGCAGCGCCGTGGTGCTCCAGTCGACCCGACCCATGCCGGGAGGAGCTTCGTAGTCCTCGGCGGGTTCATCAGCCTGCTGAGTTTCTGCCGCAGCCAGCTGCGGCTCTGGTTCCGTCGCGGATCCCTCGTCACGGTTGGGCTGAGCCGTGATGTCGAACGGCACGACCGGTGCGGTGAATGTCACCGGTTCGGTGGTCGGCTCGACCTCGATGACCTCGTTCACATCCTCCGGCTCGATAACCGGGGCCGCAGCCGGGACCTCGGGGAACACCGGAGCAACCTCAGGGGATTCTGATGAGACCTCGAGAACCGGACCAACGGTGACCGGCTCAGGAACCTCATCGACATCGCCATCGGCGTCGACGAATTCGGACACGACGTGATCTGCGGGCGGCTCGGTGGGGGTGTCTGCCGAGGCAGCTGCATCCTCGTTGGCTTCGGTTTCCCAACCGACCGCCGCCAGGAGTCCTTCTGATCCGGTGTTGACCGGCCCAGTCTCCAACTCTCGCCGCAACACGGTGCGAAAGTCTCCATCGGCAGCATCGGCATCCTGCGCCATCCGCTCGAGCACACCGGCAATCCCATCGCCCTCCGGTTTGTTGGGTACCGGCGACGGCGGTGCGGCCGGACGCTGGGAGGGCCGGATGGCAGATTGGCGCCTTCTGCGTGCAGTGAGCTGCACCATCTCCTTGGCGAAGAACCCGCCAACGCCACCACGGTGCACCTTCTGGGCCCGCATGATCTCGGCATCTTCGCCAAACGTGGTGGAGATCTCCGCAAGAGCGGCCTCGACCGTGTCTGCTTCAACGGTGATCTGGTCTTCACGGGGGGTATCAAGCATTGGCAAGGGCTGCTCCTATTACTCCGATGGGTTCCAGCTGGGTGTCTGGGGGTAGTTCTGGGTAGGCGAGGACGGGGACATCGAGTCCCATGCCCCGCAGTGACTTGGTGAGAGGACCGCGCAATGCCTGGCCGACAACCAGCGCGACCGGTTTCTGTGCTCGAGCCGCTTCGCCGGCAAGGTGTTCGACGTCGATCCGGACAACGTCGAGCTTCGCCGGATCCATGACGATGAAGGTCGCACCGTCGACCTCACGAAGCGACTCGTGCATGGCCGCCTCGAGGTTCGGTGCCAGGGTCATGACCATCAGACTGCCCTCGGGGGCTATCTTGGCAACGATGGCTCGGCCGACGGCTACCCGGGCGGCGGTGGCCAATTGTTCCGTCGAACGGGTCTCGCCGGCCCGGTTGGAGACGACCTCGACGATCGGACCCAGGTCCCTGATCGAGACACGGTCTTCCAGCAGCTTGCGGAGCACACCGTGGAGCAGACCGAGCGGGAGTATCTCCGAGCCGACCTCGTTGGCAAGGATGGGCTCGTCGTAGCGCAGGCCGTCAACCAAGGATTGAACATCCTGGCGGCTCAGCAGGGAGGCAGCGTTGGCCCGCACCACCTCGGCGATGTGGGTGACAATCACAGATGAACGATCGACCGCAGTGGCGCCGGTCGCAGCAGCGGAGGAACGGGCCGCTGCCGGTACCCAGAACGCCTTGAGTCCGAAGACGGGCTCGACTGTCTCGGTGCCACCGAGAGCACGCAGTTCCTCGCCGTCGCCCAGCGGGAGTGCCAGGATCTGGTCTTGCGGGGCGGTACCCCGGCCAACCTCGGTCCCGCGGAGAACGATGCTGTAGGTGGCGGGTGGCAGCGACACATCGTCCCGGGTGCGTACGAACGGCATGACCACGCCCAGTTCCATCGCAATCTGGCGTCGCAGCGATTTGACCCGGTCGAGCAGATCGCCGCTCTTGGCCGGATCGATGAGGTCGAGGATGTCGTAGGCGAGCCTTAGCTCGAGCGGCTCGACCCGCATCTCCCCCATCAATGCTTCTGGATCGTCGGGACTCAGGGTGACCTCGGGGGTCTCCTCGCTGTCATCGGCGGGGACACGGGCATCGAGAGCCGCCCGGCGGCTCCCTGTGAGGAGGAGGAGGCCGGCAAGGGCGAAGAAGGGGACCTTGGGAAGCCCGGGCAGCAGACCCAGAATGAAGATCGAGATGCCGGCGAAGCGGAGCACCCGGGAGTTACCGAGCAGCTGGGCTCCGAGCTCCGACCCGATGTCGTCCTCGCTCCCGACCCGGGTTACCAGCAAGCCGGTCGAGATCGAGATGAGCAGGGCCGGAATCTGGCTGACGAGCCCGTCACCCACCGACAGCAGCGAGAAGGTGTCAACGGCCTCGGAGAAGTCCATGCCCAGCGAGCCCATGCCGATGGCGAAGCCGCCGAAAAGGTTGATGACGACGATGATGATGCTGGCGATGGCGTCGCCCTTGACGAACTTGGCAGCACCGTCCATGGCTCCGTAGAAGTCGGCCTCTTTGGCGATCTTCTTACGGGCGGCCCGGGCTTCGGCTTCGTCGATGAGACCTGCTCCGAGGTCGGCGTCGATTGCCATCTGCTTGCCGGGCATGGCGTCCAGCGTGAAGCGGGCCGCAACCTCGGCTACCCGGGTAGCACCGTTGGTGATGACCACAAACTGGATTACGACGAGGATCAGGAAGACAACCAAGCCCACAATCACCGAACTGCCGATGACGAAGCTCCCGAAGGTATCGATTACCTTGCCGGCGTTGCCGTCGAGCAGGATCAAGCGGGTCGATGAGACGTTCAGCGCCAGCCGGGCGAGGGTCGTCACCAGCAGCAACGACGGGAACACCGAGAAGTCGAGGCTGTCGGAAAGCAGGATCACACCGAGCAGCACCAGCACGCCCAGGGTGATGTTGGCGGCCAGCATGACATCGAGGAACGCTGCCGAGATGGGCACCACCATCATCATGGTGACGCCAATCAGACCGAGCGGGACGACCAACGACGAACGCCTCATACGAAGGCCCTCCTAGCCCGACGCCGGTAGGCGACAGCGAGCACCGCCGCAACCGCCTCGAATAGGTTGCCGGGGATGAAATGGCCGATGCGAATGCGGCGGTAGAGCGCCCGTGCCAGCGGCTTGTCCTCGATGACGAGCACACCGTTGCGACGAGCCTCGGCGCGGATACGGGCAGCCAGCTTGTTGGCACCCTTGGCAACTACCCGCGGAGCCGGATCGTCGTCCTCGTACTTGAGGGCAACGGCAAGCCGGGTCGGGTTGGTCACCACTACGTCGGCCATTGCTACGTCGAAGATCATGCGGTTGCGGCTCATTTCCCGAGCCCGTTGCCGGCGGGCCTGGCGTACCAGCGGATCACCCTCGGATCGCTTGAATTCTTCTTTGAGCTCTTGCTTGCTCATCTTGAGTTCTTTGACATGGCGGTAGCGGTTGATGGCGTAGTCGGCGGCCGCGATACCCACTGCGAGAGCGGCCGCCCTGAGCACGACCTGCCATACCTGGTCGCCGGTGAAACCGAGAGCATCGACGATTCCAAGGGGTTCGCCGAGCCGGTTGACCCACGCCCGCATCGGGCCCCAGATGAACGCAACGAGGAGACCCAGCTTCAGCGCCGTGCGGATGAGCTCCCAGACGAACACCGACGGCTTGAACCGGTTGAGGCCCTTCTTGATGGAGAGATTGGACAGCTTGGGCATCGCCGCCTTGGGGGCGAGAGCGAAGCCGACCTGGCCGACGCCGCCGGCGATGCCGAGAACGGTTGCAGCCAGCAGGAACGGGAGCAGGCCAACAACGATCATCCCCATGGCGTGTTGACCGATCTCTGGACCGATGACTCCCTTGCCGGCGAGTTCGAAGATGGCGCGAGCCCTGCTGGCAAGAGCAGAGGCGGCCCCGGGTGTCATGAAACGGATGGCCAGAACCAGCAGGACCATTGAGAGGGCTGCGCCGACTTCTTGTGACTTGGCTACACGACCTTCGCGACGGGCTTCTCGTTTCCGTCGCTCAGTTGGCTTCTCAGTCCGATCTTGTGAGGAACGGCTGCTCACTATGACTCCGGTCGTCTAGTCCAAGCCATTCCATTGGCGAAGCGGCCGATCCATTGGCCTCGGTTTCCTGTCGGCAGCCGGGGTCCGCAGGTAAGCTCGCAACCATGCCCATACCGCCCTTTTTGCGGGAGCTTCGCGAGCAAATCGGCCATGCGCCGGTGCTGCTCCCCGGGGTAGCTGCCGTGGTCCGGAATGACGCCGGACATGTTCTTTGTCTGTTGCGCAGCGACACGCACGAATGGAGCCTCCCGTCTGGGATCTGTGAGCCGGGAGAGGACCCGTCCGAGACCATCGCTCGGGAGCTGCACGAGGAAGCCGGCATCGTGGTGCGACCGGAACGGGTCCTGGCAGTCCAGGGCGGTGTGCATGTCGAGTACCCCAACGGCGACGTGGCCGATTACGTCTCGATCATGTTCGAATGCCGCTGGCTGGCCGGCACCCCCGAGCCACGGGATGGAGAGGCACTCGAGCTGCGTTTCTTCCCGCCGGATGCACTGCCGCCGATTCGGATACTCGAGAGAATCGACCTCGATTTCAGTGATCTTGGCGGTTCGGGGGCGGTTTTCCCGTGGGATGACGCCTGGCTGCCGAGGGAATCCGAGGCGGGCCTGGACGATTCGTAGTCTGCAGGTTCAGGTTGTGTGTCGGGCGACGATCTCGTCGCCCTCCATCTCTCCGGTTTCGACGAAGCGGACCGCAGCGCAGAGGTTTCGTGCCGCAGAGCGGCACGCCGCTACATCCCCAACAGCGCTTCGCGGAACGTGTCCTGGACGATGGTGAGCACCCCGTCCATCGTCTCCGGCACCAGCAACAGCACAGCAGATACGCTCGCCATCGCCGCAAAGATCTTGACGGGAAGACCGATCAGGAACACGTTCGACTGCGGGGCGAACCGGGCCGCAATGCCGAGCACGACCTCGGCTATGAACAGCGCGGCCAGCGCCGGCATTGCCAGTTCGATTGCGGCGATCATCATCCGCCCCAACAGAGTCACCCCGATCTCGGCGAGTCCGCCCGAGAGTGCGATGGTGCCGTCGATGGCGATCGCTTCGAAACTCACGGCAAGGCCGCTGGCCAGCAACCGATCGCCACCCAGCACAAGGAACAGCGCCATTGCCATGATGTTGAACATCCGCCCGAAGACGGTTACCTGCTGACCCGCCAGAGGATCAAAGATCGCCGCGGCGCTCAAGCTGGAAGTGAAGTCGATCATGCTGCCGGCAACAGTGAAGACGTAGAAGATGAGTCCGGTGAGGAAGCCAAGCGCAAGACCCACGACAGCGTTGGTGAACCCGCCCACCAGCAGCATGCCAAGGTCACCAGCTTCAGCAACAGGCTCCGCAAATGCGTAGCCGAGAACCAGGACCAGGGCGGTGCGGCCGCTGACAGGAATGGCCTTGAAGATCGGCGAGGCGACCACAAACCCGGCGCAGCGGATGCTGGCAAGCAACATCCCGGTTACCCAATCGGCGTCGACAACGAAGTCCATCAGATGGAAGGGATCAGGGACCAGAGAGCCTCAACCCAGTTGACCATCTCCCGGATCATCCAGCGGCCGCTCACGAGCATGACGAGGCCCATCGCAACCAGCTTGGGCACGAAGGTCAGTGTCATCTCTTGGATTTGAGTGATGGTCTGGAGCAGCGACACGGTTACGCCGACGAACAGCGCGGTCAGAAGGATTGGACCGGCGATCTTGGCGGCAATCTCGAAGGCGCCGGCCAGGATCTCGATGACCTGCGCATCAGTCATGCCACAGCTCCTTGGACCGACTCAACCACCGAGCCGATCAGCAGTGCCCACCCGTCGAGCAGGACGAAGAGCAGCAGCTTCAGCGGCAGCGATATGAAGACCGGCGGAAGCATCACCATGCCCATCGACATCAGCACCGCGGCGACTATCAGATCGATCACGAGGAAGGGGACGAAGATCATGAAGCCGATGATGAAGGCAGTCCGCAACTCTGAGATTACGAACGCCGGGATGAGGGTGCTCGCCGCCACCTCGGATTCGTTCTCAGGCCGAGGCTGATTCGACAGGTCCATGAAGAGGCGCAAGTCCTCCGGGCGGGTTTGGGCAAGCATGAACTCGCGGAGCGGCTCGTATCCGGCTTCCATGGCCTCGGACTGACCGATCTCTCCCCTGAGGAGGGGTTGCACGGCGTCCTCATTGACTTCGCTGAACACCGGGCCCATGGCGAATACGGTGAGGAAGATCGCCAGTCCGATGAGGACCTGCGAGGGCGGAATCGTCTGCACGCCGATTGCATTGCGTGTCAGCGCAAGTACAACGATGAACCTGGTGAACGAGGTCATCAGCAGCAGAATCGCCGGCGCCACCGATCCGATGGTGAGCAGCAGGATGATGAGGACGGTGTTGCTCAGCCCGTCGCGGTCGGACTCGATCGAAACGGCGATGTCCGGCACCACGTCGGGTTCCGGGACCTCGATGAGCGGCGGCTGTGTCGTCGTGGTGGTCGTCGTTACGACTTCCGGCTCTTCGATCTGGGCGATGAACGTCTGCACCGGTTGCTGGGTGCCGGCATCGGGCTCGAGTGATTGCGCGTCGGCCGCGGCTCCACTGAAGAGGACCATTCCGATGATCGCGGCAGCTAGAACCGACCTACTTGCGCGCCGCACCGACCGACCTCCACGGATTCTGGGCCGGGCTGCGAACTGTCATCAGTTGCAGGCGCCGAATCAGGCCAATCCGTGGCTGTTCGGTGATTCCATTCATGTCTGTCACCGGCTCCTCGGCCGGTTCTTCCACTGGTTGGGGCAGAGCCTCGAGTTCCGAAATGAGACCGACTCCGCTTTCCCCGGCTCCGACGAGGAAGCGTTTGTCGTCAACGTTGACGACCGCCACCCAGAGGTTCTTGCCGAGTACGGCCTTGTCGGTTACGTGGAGCCGGCCCGGGTTGTCTTTGCGATTGCGGCGGGTGTACCACCAGATGGCAAGCGGGGCGCCGCAGACTATCGCAAGAGCCGGCAGGAACTCGGTGAAGAGGTTGATCCCAACGGCTGTCATCAGAGCGGCTCGACAATCTCAGTGATGCGGACCCCGAGGTCGTCCCCGACGAGGACGATGTCGCCGTGCGCAACGAGGGAGCCGTTGACCAGCACGTCGACCGGTGACCCAATGACCCGGTCGAGTTCAACGATGCTGCCTTGAACCAGAGCGAGCAGCTCTCGAACCTGCAGAGACCCACGACCAACTTCGACGGTCACGTTCATGGGGACATCGGCCAGCAGCTGGAGCTCGCGAGCCCGACCCTGCGGTGCCTGGGGGGTGAGCTCGGGGAAAGTAGCCGGGGCCACGCTCGGTCCCTCAGCTGCGGGCGGATCGACCGGATCACCGCCTGCAATGAGGGCCCCGAGCGAGGCCTCGACAACCCAACAGATCTTGACTAATTCCGACCCGATGTTCAGGTCGAACACGTACGCCGCTCCGGAGACATCAGCCGGAGCCGGTTCGGCTGCACCGACTTGTACTGCGGCGCCGTTCAGCCTCGTGAGTGCCGTGCCGACGCCCTCCACGAGAGCGGCGACCAGCTGACCCGGTTCGATGGTGGAGTCGCCGACTGTCGCACCGGTTGCGGGAACTGCGGTGACCAAGCCGCCGACTGCGTCGCCCAAGGTGAGGGTGGAACGCAACGTCACTACCGAGTCGTCGCTTGGAAACGGCACTATTACCGGGATTTCGGCAGCAACTTCGATGCCGAGTATCTGCGATAGGGATTCAGCAGCTGCCTGCGCCAGCTCGGCGACCGTCGTTTCTTGCAGAGTCGCCGTCATGCGCTACCTCGATTGCCGATTGGACTGGCAGTGCCCGGGAGGTGAGAACCGGGGTTGAGATGAGTACGGATAGCTTCGGAGCTTCCGCTGTCTCTCTCGTTCGAACCGCTGGTCTTGTCCACCAACGATGACCTCCGTTTGTTCCGGTCAGTTAACGGGGCGGGTCGCTTGGTACGACCCTTCGTGGGTCACCGTCGGCAGGTGGATCGTGCATTCAAGGATTAGCGCGTGTGGGAAGGCGATGTAGCTATTTGGCGGGACCGTTGGCTGCGGTTTCTGCAAGAAACCGCCAACGAACTCGCCTGCGGCGAGTTCGCAAGTCCTACTGGACCAGGACCTCGGTCAGGACAACCCGCAGCACTTCACCATCGGTGTAGATCTCGAGGGCCTTCTCGGTCAAGCTCTCCCGGAGCGACGCCAGCGCCTGGGTACCGACCAAATCGGCGGCGTTCATCCCGGCCACAACATCGAGGACGCCGTCCTTGAGCAGCGGCATCCGCTCTCCAACGACCGCGGAGTCGCCACCCTCGGGCAGCACGACTGCAAACGTTATGCGGGCGTAGCGGACGGGGTTGTCGGTCAGAGTCACGGTCATCTGATCGGCCTCGATGACCGCTCCTTCGACGGGGACGGTGGTTGTGGTCACTCCGGCTTCGGCGTCGCCGCCCCCGCCTCCGAGGAACATGAAATAGACGACCCCGAGGAGCACGACCACTCCGCCAACGATCCCAATGAGTTTGCCCTTACCTTTCTTGGCCTCTTCGGCCACGGCCTCTTCAGCCACTTTGCTCACCTCTTTCAACGACAACGACCAACTCAACACGCCGGTTGGCCTGCTTGCCTTCATCTGTTTCGTTACTTGCACGCGGGTGGTACTCGCCGTAGCCGGTGGCAACCAGCCGCGGCGGGTCAATTCCGTCCGATCTGGCTAGGGCCTTCAACACCGCAAGCGCTCTATCTGTCGACAGGTTCCAGTTGTCATAACCGAAGCGGTCGAGCGGGACGGTGTCGGTGTGCCCTTCGACCAGAATCTGGTTCTCAAATGTCGAAAGGGTGGGAGCGATTGCTGCAACGATGGCTTCGCCATCGGAACCGAACTCTGCGGAGCCGCTGGCGAACAGCACGTGGTCTGTGGCAATGGCGATGACGAGGCCCCGCGAGGTGATCTCGAAGTCCACGTTGCCGGCGAGACCGGCGTCTTCGAGCGCTACCTGGATGGCATCACGTACCTCGACAAGTTGCCCTTCCGTGACAACGTTGTCCTCGCCTTCGCCGGCTCCGGGATCGGGGTCGATCATCTCTGCGGGCTGCTCCCCGGGATCATCGTCTTCGTCGAGGTCGGCCAGCGACGGCATCCCGTCGAGAAGCGCCGGCGAGCCAAAGGTCTCGATGTCCGTCGTCATGTCTCCCTGGCTGCCGGCGCCGACAAACCCGGTCCCCTCGGTGAGGAGCCCATCGGCAACGGCGGGGTTGCCGAATGGGTCGGCAAGACCGGAGACAAAGAGCTGGAACTTGGTCTGGTCGACTTGCGAGATCGCATACAGCATCACGAAGAAGGCCATGAGCAGAGTGACCACATCGGCGTAGGTGGTCAACCAACGGAGCTCATTCGGCTCTTCGGGCTTCTTGCGCTCGCGAGCCATTAGGCGGCCTTACCTGCCACCCGCTTGGAGCGCTCCTGGTGTCCCACCCGCAGCTCGGGGTTGATGTAGGCCTCCAAGCGCTCAACCACCATGCGGGGGCTGGCGCCGCCCTGAACAGCAAGGATGCCGTCCATGACGAGGTCCTTCTGGGCGACTTCGAGGTCGTGGAGTCGCTGCAGCTTGGAAGCGATAGGAAGGAACACCAGGTTGGCGAAGATGACGCCGTAGAGGGTGGTCAGCAGGGCGACCGACATGCCGAGACCCAGCTGGGCCGGGTCGGAGAGGTTGCCCAGCATGTTGATGAGACCGACAACGGTGCCGATCATGCCCATCGTCGGTGCGTAGCTGCCGAGAGCCTTGACGAAGTTGATGACGGGGTTGTGTCGTTCGTCGAGAGCGGCCAGTTCGATCTCGAGGACATCCCGCACGACGTCGCCATCGACGCCGTCGACGATTTGCTGCAATCCGACCTTCATGAACGGATCGTCGAGGTCCTCGAGTTGGGCCTCTAGGGCAAGGACGCCTTCCTTACGGGCGATCTCGGCAAACTTCATCAGGCGGTCGATGGCCTCACCCGGATCGGGCTCCTTGCCCTTGAAGGAAAGAATGATGCCCTTGGGGACCTTCTTCACGTCGGCTATCTGAAAGCCTGAGAGAGAGACACCGATGCTGCCGAGGACGACAAGCAAGAGTGAAGAAGGTCCGATAAGGGCACCGAACGAGTTGCCGTCCATGACGGTGGCAATAACGATGCTGATGATCGCAATGAAGATGCCGAGGATCGTCGTCATGGCCTAGTCCTCTCCGCCGTCTATGGCGTACAACTTGGCCCGACCACGGGGACGTTGGTTGTGGGCGGCGGCGAGCACCGAGGCGCGAATGCGTTCGATCCTGGCGACGAGGTGTTCCGGAACGTCGACGACAACCATGCGCCGGCCTCCGGCAAGGACGATGACTGTATCGGGAGTCTCCTCAATCGCCTCTATCAGGTTGGCGTTGAGCAGCACCGTGCGGCCCTCAATTGGGGTCACAGGGATCATTGATTCGCACCTCCTTGTGCTCATCTCGCCCGAATCCGTCTGGGCTGCTTCTTGTTCCGTACGCTTCTAACTGTCGGAAGCTGAGCGCAGCGCTTAATGAGGCAAAAAGAGGCCTTGTTTGCTGGTTTCTGGGAGGTGCTGGGCGCAAAACGGCATAGACCAGCTGGCAATTCCGGGGGTGCGAAGGCGGAAGACGCCCGATTTCCTAGGGGTCGCGGCCGCTGGTGGTGTAGGTGTGGCCGAGGGGTGCGGGCCTCGCCTGCGGCGAGGTTGGAGTTTCGCTTCGCCAAACTCGGCCTAGGGGTCGCGGCCGGTGGTG
>JASJEG010000078.1 GCA_030064765.1 Acidimicrobiia bacterium
CAACTTCCGCACACTCACCGGTATCTCCTTCGCACTCATGAGACCCGACTCTCGTCGGATCACCGCTAGGTGTTAGGGATGCCCCGCGACATGTGTAAGGGATGTGCTGCAACAAGACACGGCAACATCCTGCCGTCAGTTACGCAAGAACGATGAGCAGGAGGGGGAGCGGTTCTGCCGCTCCTCCTTTTGCGCTATTGGGTCTTGAACGGGGGTGCGATCTTCGGTAACGTACCCCTCACCAGTTGAAGAGTACGTTTCCCGCGACGCCGCGTTTGCATCGCCAGGGTAGCCGTGTGCTATCCTGGTCTTTCGTCGTCTATTCCCTGCCCAGCCTTTCCCACTAATCCGCCGTCCACCAATCTGAAGAGGAGTCTCTCTTGGCTCGTGCGCGCACCGATCGCCTGTCCTTTGCCAAGATTCCCGAGGTTCATGATCTCCCGAATCTTCTGGCCGTCCAGCACGACTCTTTCTCGTGGTTTCTCGACCACGGTCTCAAGCAGATCTTTGGTGAAGTCTCCCCAATCGAGGACTTCACCGGCAATCTTGCGCTGGAACTGACCGACCACCGTTTTGGTGATGCACCACTGTCTATCTCAGACGCCAAGGAGCAAGACGCCAACTACTCCAAGCCGCTGTTCGTAACGGCTCGCTTCCTCAACCGGGAGACCGGAGAGATCAAGGAGCAGCAGGTATTCCTCGGAGACTTCCCGATGATGACGCCCAACGGCACGTTCATCATCAACGGCACCGAGCGTGTCGTCGTCAGCCAACTCGTCCGCTCACCCGGCGTCTACTTCGACCTCACCGTCGATAAGACGTCCGACCGCGACATCTTTGCGGCCAAGGTGATCCCCGGGCGTGGTGCCTGGCTCGAGTTCGATGTCGACAAGAAGGACACGGTTGGGGTCCGTGTCGATCGCAAGCGCCGCCAGTACGTGACAACGTTCCTCCGTGCTCTCGGTTTTGGCGAGAGCGATGAGGAGCTTCTTGCGCTCTTCCCCGGAGAAGCGCAGGAGCTGATCGCCAACACGCTCGAGAAGGACCCGGCAACGACGAAGGACGAGGCCCTGCTCGACCTCTATCGCAAGCTGCGCCCCGGTGAGCTGACCACCATCGAATCGGCGCGAGGCCTGATCAACAACCTCTTCTACAACCCGAAGCGCTACGACCTGACCCGGGTGGGTCGCTACAAGCTCGACCTGAAGTTCAGCAGGGAGCCGGTAGACCTCGACAACTACGATGCCAACGAGCACGGGCTGCTGAGCCACGACGACATGCTCGCAACCATCCGCTACCTCATGGAGCTGCGGATGGGCACCGACGGTCATCGTGTCGACGACATCGACAACTTCACCAACCGCCGCGTGCGCACGGTTGGGGAGCTCATCCAGAATCAGATCCGCGTCGGCCTCACCAGGCTCGAGCGCGTTGTCCGGGAGCGCATGACCACCCAGGACCCCGAGGCGATCACGCCGCAGAGCCTGATCAACATCCGGCCGGTGGTCGCTTCCATCAAGGAGTTCTTCGGCACCAGCCAGTTGAGCCAGTTCATGGACCAGCCCAATCCGCTGGCCAGCCTCACCCATCGCCGTCGCCTCTCGGCGCTCGGCCCCGGCGGGCTGTCTCGTGAGCGCGCCGGCTTCGAGGTGCGAGACGTTCACCCATCCCACTACGGCCGCATGTGCCCGATCGAGACTCCTGAGGGTCCCAACATCGGACTCATCGGATCGCTGGCCACGTACGCCAAGGTGAACCGCTACGGCTTCATCGAGACGCCGTACCGTCGCGTCAACAAGGGCAAGGTGACCAACAAGATCGACTACCTGACCGCTGCGGCCGAAGAGGATCACATCATCGCCCAGGCGAATGCGGTGCTGAACTCGGATGGCACCTTCGCCAACGAGCGGGTCCTCGTTCGCAAGACCGGCGGCGACGTCGATCAGGTCGATGCCTCTGAGGTCGACTACATGGACGTGTCTCCGAAGCAGCTGATTTCGGTTTCTACTGCCCTCATCCCGTTCCTCGAGCATGACGACGCCAACCGCGCCCTGATGGGCTCGAACATGCAGCGTCAGGCAGTGCCTCTCCTTCAGGCTGATGCCCCGCTCGTCGGTACCGGTGTCGAGCAGCGTGCCGCACACGACTCCGGCGATGTCATCCTCAGTCCGGTGGCGGGGACGATCGTCGAAGTCACCGGCGAACAGATCGTGATCAAAGAAGAGGGTGCAAACAAGAAGCACACCTTCAAACTGAGCAAGTTCGAGCGCTCCAACCAGGGCACCTGCATCAACCAGAAGGCCCGCGTTGCTGAGGGCGACAAGGTGAAGGTAGGCGACCTGCTCGCCGACGGTCCCTCCACCGACAAGGGTGAGCTGGCGCTCGGTCGGAACCTCCTCGTGGCCTTCATGCCCTGGGAGGGGTACAACTATGAGGATGCCATCATCCTCTCGGAGCGCCTCGTCAAGCACGACCTGCTCACTTCGATCCACATCGAAGAGCATGAGATCGATGCCCGCGACACCAAGCTCGGTGCCGAGGAGATCACCAGGGACATCCCGAACGTCGCCGAAGAAGTGCTGCGCGACCTCGACGATCGCGGCATCATCCGGATCGGGGCTGAGGTTGGTCCCGGCGACTATCTGGTGGGCAAGGTCACCCCGAAGGGTGAGACCGAGCTGACCCCAGAGGAGCGGCTCCTGCGGGCGATCTTCGGCGAGAAGGCTCGCGAAGTTCGCGACGTTTCGCTCAAGGTGCCTCACGGTGAGAGCGGCAAGGCAATCGCCGTCAAAGAGTTCCGCCGCGAGGACGGCTTCGACCTTCCCCCCGGCATGAACGAACTCGTTCGGGTCTACGTTGCCAAGCAGCGCAAGATCTCGGCCGGAGACAAGCTGGCCGGACGGCACGGCAACAAGGGTGTCATCGCCAAGGTCCTATCTGAGGAAGATATGCCCTTCCTCGAGGACGGCACTCCGGTCGACATAATTCTGTCACCGCTCGGCGTACCTTCGCGGATGAACCTGGGACAGGTTCTCGAGACGCACCTTGGCTGGGCTGCGGCTCGTGGCTGGGAGAAGTTCGACGACATCCCCAGCCCCGCCTCCAAGGGCGCCGAGCCGTGGCAGACCGTCGCAACCCCTGTGTTCGACGGTGCCGCCGAGGGCGAGATCGTAAAGCTGCTGGAGCAGGCGAGTGAGACCCCCGAGGGGCTCAAGCTCGTCGATGGCACCGGCAAGGCGACCCTCTACAACGGTCGCACCGGTGAGCCATTCGATTCACCGGTAACGGTGGGCTACATCTACATGCTGAAGCTGATCCACCTCGTCGACGACAAGATTCACGCCCGGTCCACCGGCCCGTACTCGATGATCACCCAGCAGCCGCTTGGTGGTAAGGCGCAGTTCGGTGGCCAGCGGTTTGGTGAGATGGAGGTCTGGGCTCTCGAGGCTTACGGCGCTGCCTATGCCCTTCAGGAGCTGCTCACCATCAAGTCCGACGATGTCAAGGGCCGTGTCAAGGTCTACGAGGCCATCGTGAAGGGCGAGAACATCCCCGAGCCGGGTATCCCCGAGTCGTTCAAGGTGTTGATGAAGGAGATGCAGAGCCTGTGCCTCAACGTAGAGATGCTGTCTGCCGGTGAGGAAGTCGAGCTCAAGGAGCTCGAGGAGGATGTGTTCCGCACTGCGGCATCGCTCGGCATTGACATCTCTCGCCCCGAGCGGGCCGATGTGGAAGCGTGAGCGAGGTCATGAGGATTACTGAAACTGTGGGTAACGGAAGGTGGGCTTTACGTGGCTGAACTGTTTGATGAACTGAGAATCACCCTGGCCAGCTCTGATCAAATCCGGTCGTGGTCGTTCGGCGAGGTCAAGAAGCCCGAGACGATCAACTACCGCACCCTCAAGCCGGAGAAGGACGGTCTCTTTGACGAGCGCATCTTCGGGCCCACGCGGGATTGGGAGTGCTACTGCGGCAAGTACAAGCGAGTTCGCTTCCGCGGCATCACCTGTGAGCGCTGCGGCGTCGAGGTCACCCGCGCCAAGGTGCGGCGCGAGCGCATGGGCCACATTGAGCTGGCCGCGCCCGTTACCCATATTTGGTTCTTCAAGGGTGTTCCGAGCCGGCTCGGCTATCTGCTCGACATGTCGCCCAAGGATCTGGAGAAGGTCATCTACTTTGCGGCCTACCTCATCACATCGGTTGACGAGGAGAAGCGCCACACCGACCTCTCCGAGCTGGAAGAGGCCACAACCCACGAGCTCGAGCTGATTCGCGAGGAGTTCGAGGAGTGGAAGGAAGGGCGGCTGGAGCAACTCGAGGCCGAGCTGTCGCAGATGGAAGAAGCCGAGGCTCCAACTCAGGAGATCAGCGCCCGGCGCCGTGACGTCGAGCGCGAGATCAAGGACCGCGAAGAGCGCGCCTCGGTCGAAGAGGATCTCCTCAAAGAGGCTTTTGACACATTCAAGACCCTGAAGCCGAAGCAGCTGATCGAATCCGAGCAGCTGTGGCGCGAGATCATCGACCGGTACGGCGACTACTACACAGGCGGCATGGGTGCCGAGTGGGTGAAGGACCTCATCCAGCGCACAGATCTCGATGACGAGATGGACGCCTTGCGCGAGGACTTGGAGGCGCGTTCGCAGCAGCGCCGGCAGCGGGCAATGAAGCGGCTCAAGGTCGTCAGCCCATTTGCCGGTGGCAAGAACGATCCTGCCGGCATGATCCTCGAGGCAGTTCCGGTCATCCCGCCCGATCTGCGCCCGATGGTGCAGCTCGACGGTGGCCGCTTCGCCACATCCGATCTGAACGATCTGTACCGGCGCGTGATCAACCGCAACAACCGCCTCAAGCGTCTGTTGGATCTGGGAGCTCCCGAGATCATCGTCAACAACGAGAAGCGGATGCTCCAGGAGGCCGTCGACGCTCTGTTCGACAACGGTCGCCGCGGGCGTGCGGTGACGGGTCCGGGCAGTCGCCCGCTCAAGTCCCTATCCGACATGCTCAAGGGCAAGCAGGGACGGTTCCGCCAGAACCTGCTCGGCAAGCGTGTTGACTACTCAGGCCGTTCGGTCATCGTGGTCGGCCCGCAGCTGAAGCTGCACCAGTGCGGTATCCCGAGGATGATGGCGCTCGAGCTCTTCAAGCCCTTCGTGATGAAGCGGCTCGTCGATCTCGATCACGCTCAGAACATCAAGGCCGCCAAGCGCATGGTGGAACGTCGCCGGCCGCAGGTGTGGGACGTGCTTTCCGAGGTCGTCCAAGAGCACCCCGTCTTCCTCAACCGTGCTCCTACGCTGCACCGACTCGGCATTCAGGCTTTCGAGCCTGTGCTGGTCGAGGGCAAGGCAATCCAGATTCACCCGCTCGTGTGTGAAGCTTTCAACGCCGACTTCGACGGCGATCAGATGGCCGTGCATCTGCCGCTATCTGCCGAGGCACAAGCCGAGGCCCGGGTGCTGATGCTGTCCACCAACAACATGTTGTCCCCTGCTTCCGGCCGGCCGATTGTCACCCCGTCGCAGGACATGGTCATCGGTATGTTCTACCTGTCCGAGGCCATCGACGGTGGCAAGGGAGAAGGCCGGGCGTTCGCCGATATCGACGAGGCAGCAATGGCCTACGAGCTGGGCGATATCGACATCCACGCCAAGATCAAACTGCGCGTCGGTGAGTTGGCCGGGGATCCGGAACGGCACAAGGATTTGCAGAGTCACATCGGCCATCTGCTCAGCGATGAGCCCATCGATGGCGATGCGCTGTTCGAGACCACCTACGGTCGGGCGCTGTTGAACACGGCGTTCCCGGAGTCGTTCCCGTACATCGACGCGCCGATGCTGAAGTCGGATATCCGCACTCTGGTGGCCGAAGTCATCAACGACTACGACAAGCCTGATGTGGCGTCGACTCTCGACGCAATCAAGAGTCTCGGGTTCCGCTTCGCGACCAAAGCCGGTCTCACCATCGGCCTCGAGGATGTGAAGACACCGCCCGAGAAGGATGCGATTCTCGATAGCTACGACCAGCGTGCGTCGAAGGTGGAGTCGCTCTACCTCAGGGGTGTCATCACAGATGATGAGCGTCGGCAGGAGCTAATCGAGATCTGGACCGAGGCTACCGACGAGGTGAAGGACGCCATGCAGGCGACCCTCGAGGCCGAGCAGTTCAACCCCATCGACATGATGGTTCGCTCCGGTGCTCGCGGCAACATGATGCAGCTGCGGCAGATCGCCGGCATGCGTGGTCTGGTGGCCAACCCGAAGGGTGACATCATCCCGCAGCCGATCAAGTCGAACTTCCGTGAGGGCCTGTCGGTGCTCGAGTACTTCATCTCGACCCACGGTGCCCGGAAGGGTCTGGCCGATACGGCGCTCCGTACTGCCGACTCCGGCTACCTGACCCGGCGGCTGGTTGATGTCTCCCAGGAGATAATCATCCATGACGAGGAGACCGACGACACCGGTCTCGTCATCACGGTGCGCGAAAACGGCAAGCCGCTCCGCAACCTACGCAACCGCATCTATGGGCGCCTCCTCGCCGAGGACGCCAAGGTCGGTCGGAAGCTGGTCGAGACTGCCGATGGGCGCAAGTTGCGGGCAGGAGAGCTGGTCGATCGCGAGGCTCTGCAGGCGATCGAGAACGAGGCCGAGCTCGAAGAGGTTCGGGTCCGTTCACCGCTCACAGACCAGTCCCGCTATGGCATCTCCAAGGCGTCCTACGGTATGAGCCTGGCGACGGGCCTGATGGTCGAGTCGGGTGAGGCCGTGGGCATCATGGCAGCCCAGTCGATTGGTGAGCCGGGCACACAGCTGACCATGCGTACGTTCCATACCGGCGGTGTTGCCGGGGAGGACATCACGCACGGTTTGCCTCGCGTAGTCGAGCTATTCGAGGCTCGCACCCCCAAGGGCAAGGCGCTGTTGGCCGAGCACGGTGGTGTGATTCAGATGCTCGACGACGAAGAGGGTCGCCGCATCCTTGTCGCCGACAAGGACCAGGAGACCGAGTATCCGCTGCCGCGGCGTGCTCGTCTCCGCGTTGCCGAGGGCGACATCATCGAGCCGGGGACCCAACTCACCGAGGGCCCGCTGGATCCGAAGGAGGTCCTGGAGATCCGCGGTGTACGTTCTGCGCAGCGTTACCTGGTTGATCAGGTGCAGGAGGTCTACCGGAGCCAGGGTGTTGACATCCACGACAAGCACATCGAACTGGTTGTTCGCCAGATGCTGCGCAAGGTTCGTGTCGTCAACTCCGGCGACTCGCATTTCCTCCCTGCCGAGCTCATCGATGAGCAGGAGTTCCGCGATGTGAACCGCTCGCTGGTCGAGGAGGGTAAGCATCCTGCGGAGGGCCGTCCCGAGCTGATGGGTATCACCAAGGCTTCGCTGGCCACGGATTCGTGGCTGTCGGCGGCTTCCTTCCAGGAGACGACCCGGGTACTCACCGAGGCGTCGCTCCAGGGCAAGTCGGACTTCATGCGGGGTCTCAAGGAGAACGTCATCATCGGCAAGCTCATCCCGGCCGGTACCGGTTCGACCAACTACCAGTCCATTCAGCCATCACTGCCGGATGCGACTGTGGTCTCGGCTCTGGGCCTATTCCCGGATGCGCCGCTCGAGGGCGCTGTATCGGAGGAGGAAGCTCTGCCTGCCGATCCGGCACAGTGGCTGGCCAGCCTTGGTGCCCAGGGCGACGGCGAAGCCGACGAGTAACGGCCGGTTGGTAGTTTCCTCCGGAAACTGCAGACATATTGATGGAGGGGCCCCGATTCCGGGGCCCCTCCATCGTTTTGGCGGATCTGAGGCCCAAATACCGGCCTGACGTCCGCAGGAACGGAAGGGCGGCGGCACCCCCTCGTTTTGGCGGATCTGAGGCCCATATATGGGCCTGGTGTCCGCCAAAACGGGAGAGCTAGCCCTGCCACCATCGCACGGCGCGGGCCAACAAGGTGGCGGCCTGGTCGCGGAGCACAGCCTCGGTCGGGCAGTATCGATCGGTGGTGTTGTGGCATCCCCGGGTGATCCCGACAGCAGCAATCGAGTTGATGCTGCTTTCAAAGAGGCTGCCATCGTCATCGACGAAGAAGTCCGCGCCGGCAGGCGGGATTCCGAGCGCTCGGGTCAGGAGCGCGGCGAACTGCCCTCGCGTGACCTGATCGTCGGGGCAGGCGAGCTCGTCTCCGCAGCCCCGCAACACCCCGACCGCAGCAAGACGGTTGAGGGCGTCCTCGGCCCAATGCCCATCGTCATCCCTGAAATGGTCGACCGCCGTCGCCGGCGGAGCAATGACGCGCTCCAGCAGCGCTGCCGTCTCTGCTCTGCTCAGCTTCTCTTTCGGGCAATACTGCTCGGGGCCGCATCCGTAGATCAGTTCCTGCTGGAACATCCAATCGATGTCGGGCTCATGCTGATTGCCGTCATCGTCGCGGAATCGATCCGGGCAACCGATGCGACCCGTTTCGCTGATCGTCAGGTCGTCGAGGCGCAGTGTCAGATTGCGGTCGTTGGGTATGGTCGATCCGCCGAAGTAGACGTTGAGCCAGAACGTGCGCACCTCCAGCCAGTCCTCGGATTCGCGCCGGAACCGAAGGCCGTCCTGGGAGAAGGCCGGCGCGTTGTCCACCCATCCCTCGAGGACGCCATCGGCCGACCCGGGCGTGTTCAGGCGAACCCGACCCTCAATGCAGTACCAGTGATCCTGGCCGATGACGCCCTCGTCATCCCACAGCATGAACTCGCCGCAATCGCCGGGCTGATCGAGGTGGTAGGTGTAGTAGCCAAGCCGTATCTGATCGGGGTTGAGCCCGTTGGATCCGGCAGACGTGAACAGCATTCGGGCGGACCAACCCGGATAGGTCTCGGTTGACGGGTTGCAGCCTCGTGCGGTGAAGTTGGGCATGCCGGCCAGCCCCGGTAGCTTCCCGCTGGTGATCGGCTCGAAGTCGTCGAGGCGGATGCGATAGCGAAACCACGCCTCATCGACGCCGTCGGGCATCCGCCAGAACGGACCCGTTCCGCGACGCTCGTTGGGAGGGATGTTGACCCGGAGGCCGCTTGCCCGGTAGCCGCGCCGAATCGATGTGTTGCGCTCATCAGCAAAGCGCCAATCGGTCCAGTCCTCGTGCCAGCTCTCGCTCTCAAACTGCTGTGTGTAGGGGAGCACCGGCGGCGGAACCGTGGTGGTAGTCGTCGACGTTGTAGGCGGAGGTTCCTGCGCTGTGCCTGCCGCCGCCCCAAACAGGATCGGCAGCAAAGCGGCGACGGTGGCGACCTTGGTCGCAGCGTTTGCGATCCCTCTCCTCATGGCAGAGGAGAGTACCGAAGGCCGGGGAGTACCTAGCTGCGATCGCTACTATCGAGGTATGGACTGGGTGTCGGTCGCCGTTGTGGATGACGCAGAGACCGCACGTGCTCATCTGGTGCAACTGCGCTCCCGCGACATTCAAGGGCGTTCGCAGCAGCTCGGGTCCGGGTTCTCCGTCGAAGTGAGGGCGGATGATGTCGCAGCTGCTCAGGCTGTGTTTTCGGCTCGTGACCAAATCAGAAGCGGACGGCTGGAGACGCATCGACGCCCATGGCTCGAATTCCTGACCAACTCCGGCGTACGTCTTCTGGTCGGCGTTGTGCTGTTGGTTGTGGCACTTCCAGCCCTCGCCCTGTTGATCGGCAGCAGCCGCAGTGGTTTCGGCGCTGCCGGGGTGGCCGTGTTGCTAGTCATCGTCGTCGCCATTCCGGCAGCTGTTCACTTGAAACGCAAGATGCCCCCGAATCTCGGCGACGGCGAACCGATGATTGCGTCTGCCGACCACGAGACGCGGAATCTCGATGGCTGGACCGGCGGATCAACGCCGCAGGACAATCGACATCGCGGCGACGGCTGAGCCGCCGTCGTCGCTGTGGACAGATCTTTCGTACAATCGAGCCCATGAACACGTTGTGCCGTGGCCACGGCCGTTCGACGGCGAGATCGCGCTGATGCTTCGCTTCTCCGTCTTTGGAGTCCCGGTCGGATTGCATTGGACCTTCGCCCTCATCGGCATAATCGCCATCCGGCAGAACCCGATCGAGCTGGTAGTTGCATTCGTTGTCGGTGTCTTCATCGCAATACTGGCGCATGAACTCGGCCATGCCCTAACCGCCCGGGCCTTCGGTGCCCGACCGGTCAAGATCACCCTCATGGGCCTCGGGGGCCTCACCCAGTATCCGGTCACCCCGCAACTGACTCCGGGTCGCCAGTTCCTGATTGCCGCCAGTGGATCGGCGGTCGGGATGACACTCGGTGGCGCCGTCTTCCTCGTCCGCAACACTGAGTTCGCCCGAGATCTCTTCGATTACGGGTACATGATTGGGGTCGGCATCGTGATCGCCGGGCTGGTCTGGGGTGCGCTCAACTGGCTACCCATCCTCCCCCTCGACGGCGGCAACATGGTCTGGCACGCCCTCGAGATAGTTACGCCGCGTCACGCTCTCCGCATTGCCAAGGTCCTGACGGTTATCTGCGCCGGTGCCGTCGTGTATCTAGCAATCAATTTGTGGGACAACACATTTGGGGCAGTCTTCGTCGCCATCATTGCGCTGCAGGGCTTGCAGATTCGTGACCCGAACGCAGTGCAGCCCCGTCCCAAGCCAAGCCCTGCCGACGAGTCATCGCTGCTTTCGATCTTTGATGACGAGCAACGGGAAACGTAGTCGCATGCTCGTTGAGACTCCCAAGAGCCCAATCGTCAAGGCGGTCCAACTGATGGTCATCCTCGTTGCCGCGCTCTGGCTGATCGAGGTTCTCGACGTTCTCATCTTCGACAACGACCTCGACGAGCAGGGCATCATTCCGCGCACCTGGGGTGGCCTGGATGGAGTGCTGTGGGCGCCTCTGCTCCACGGTGGCTTCGGGCATCTCCTTGCCAATACCCTCCCGCTGCTCGTCCTCGGCGGGTTTGTGGCACTTGCCGGCATTCGGCGGTGGATCGCCGTCACCACATTTGTCGTCCTTGTTGGTGGGCTGGCGACGTGGCTGGTCGCCCGATCCGCCATTCACATCGGCGCCAGTGGGCTCATCTTCGGATATGCGGGCTTCCTACTGGTCGCCGGATTCGTGGAGAAGTCCGTCAAGGGCATAGGTGTTGCCCTGCTCGTCGGCTTTCTATTCGGCGGGATGGTTTTGCGCGGCATCACGCCCGTTGCGACCTGGGTCTCGTGGGAGTCGCACCTACTCGGGCTGGCCGCCGGTGTGCTCGCTGCGTTTGCCATTGCCACACCGGAGAGTGAGCGGGTCGCCGCCGCAGATCGCTAGCCTGGAAGTGACCCTGGGGGTGCAATGAAGAAGCTGTTCATTGGATTGATTCTGTTTGGCGTCCTCGTCGCCATTGGCATCAAGACCGGTGTGATCCAGATCGAACACCCAATCGACGCCTAGCGCCGAGGCGACCGCGCCTACTCGACAGGCGGAGTTCCATTGCATGGAACTCCAAGGCGATTGCATCGCCCGATTTCATCGAACTCCAACCTGATTTCATCAGGCATCGCCCGTTCTCATTGTGCAGTTCGATTGCATCGAACTGCCAAGGCGATTGCATCGCCCGGCTTGCGCAAACCTGCAATCCCTCTCTATACTCCCGCTCCGGTTTTCCCGATGGACTCCCTTTTACCCGGAGGCGCCTCGGCGCTGTTGTGAGAGGAGCAGTCCCACAAGGGGTCGGCAGCCCCCGCTTTTGCGGTGGCGCC
>JASJEG010000079.1 GCA_030064765.1 Acidimicrobiia bacterium
GGTTCTTAGGGGCTCACGCCGATGACTCCTAGCCTGGTGTCACACAACTAGCGGAGGTCGTGGTGAAACGCTGGTCCATTCTGCTTCTGGTATTTGCTCTGCTCGCAGCCGCCTGCACGACGGAGGACGAACCGGCGTCCACGACGGGCGCCCCGACGACCCAGGCACCGTCGAGTACGACAACTGCGGCTCCCAGCGCGACAACGTCGTCACCTCCGGCCCCGACCACAACCCTGCCCCCGGTCGTCGTTCCAGCCGGTGACGAGGAGTCGTTCGGCGAGCTCGATGCAGTGCCGCTGCTGTCCGGGGGACCTGCGTACGCCGGCCCGGGCACACCATCGAGCCTCGGCGGCGTCTCAGTGGCCGACTGGATCAACGACTACCTCGACAGCAACGACGCAAAGGGCCAACTGACCAGCAACGGCTTCGTGATCGTGCCGGGCACCACCCGACACTTCCATCACATCTACGAGGGTGCCGCGTACGACGGTTGGCCGGTGTTCGTCACTACCGACGCTGCATATCACGTGTGGCATCTGGCCTTTGACAAGATCCTCCGGGAGACCGAGCAACAAACTCTGCTGCCGGCGCTGGAGGAGATGGTGACGCGTCTCGTCGAACTTGCGCGCGCTCAAGAGAACGAGCTGGCCGACACCGAGCTCGCCGAAGCAGCCAACCGCGTCACCCAGTTCTATGAGGCCGCCGCCACTGTGCTCGAGTTGGACGTCGGGCCAATCGGCCCGCTGGCCGAGGCCGAGGTCCAACTGATCATGGCCGCCGACCGGCGCAGCGTGTCCCCCACAACCGGCGGCGATGAGAACTCCGGTTTCATCACCACGCTCATCGACTATTCACTGTTTCGTCCCCGTGGCCACTACACCCGTACTCCCGAGCTGGAGCGTTTCTTCCGCGGCATGTCGCAGCTGGGCAACAACGCCTTCCTACTCGGCGAGGGAATGCAGCTCGGGATTCTCGCCAGCCGGGTGCTACTGGCCGACCCCGAAGTGGTTGCGCGCTGGCAACTGATCTACGAACCCACGGCCTGGCTAGTCGGCGCTGCCGACGACTACACGCCGCTGGAGGTGGGTGCGGTTGTCGAACAGGTCGTGCCAACGGGATGGACCGATACGAGCGTGTTTGCCGATGAGGCGACTGTCGCCAAGGTCCGGGACGGCTTGGCGGCGCTGCGCTCGATCGGCATCAATCCCGCGGCCGCCTCAGTACGGATCATGGGAGCGAGGCTGGTAATCGACTCCTACATCTTCGACCAGCTGGTCGCCCCTTCCGTACAGGAGCGGGACGAGGCTTCGCCGCTCGACTTGGCGGCCGCCTTCGGCTCCCAGTGGGCTTACGACGTGCAAGAAGCGGCCGGCAACACCTCGTACGCCGGCTACGACTCACAGCTGGCTGCGATGCAAGAGATCATCGGGAGCCGCACCGCAGCCGACTGGGGCAAGACGGTCTACGACGCCTGGCTGTGGTCGATCCAGCCGATGTGGCAAGCCCGGGGCGTGGAGTACCCGGACTTCATGCGGACCGCAGCGTGGGACGCCAAATCCCATCAGACCGGGTTTGGGTCTTACACCGAGTTGAAACACGACACCATCCTCTACACCAAGCAAGCTGTTGCCGAGGGCGGCGGAGAAGAACCGCCGCCGCTTCCCCGCAACTGGGTAGAGCCCGAGCCGGCGGTCTTCGAACGGCTCGCCGCCCTGGCCGACTTGATGCAGACCGGACTGGAGAGCCGGGACCTCCTGCTGGAGGACTACTCATGGCTACTCACAGGTTTGGTGGAGTTCTATGGCTGGCTCGGAGGCATCGCTCGAGATGAGCTTGCCGGTCTCCCAATCAGCGAAGAGGACAACCGAGAACTCAGCTGGATCGGCAGCACGCTCGAGGACTACTGGATCACCACCTCCGATCTAGACATCGACTGGGAGAATGGCCCCGACTCACATGCCGCGCTGATCGCCGACGTGATGAGCAACGCCGACGGGTTCCTGGAGTTGGGCACGGGATACGTCGACCATATCTTCGTACTGGTTCCGGACAACGAAGGCGACTTCCAGGTCGCATCGGGCGGCGTCTACTCGTACTACGAGTTCTGGAAGGGTGATGGGCTGCGTCTCACCGATGAGGAGTGGCGTGACATGCTCGACGCGGCGACCAACCCACCCCGTCCGGGATGGCAGGACATCTTCCTCGCCGGGGAGCCACCGACACCACGCAACCGCACCGGTCTCGAAGCGGGGTTGTTCTGCCGGGACCTTGCCGACATGGGTTACGGCTTCTGGATGGCGGTCCCCTACTGGCTGGCGGAAGGCGCTCCAGACAGGATGGACGCCGACCGCAACGGCATTCCTTGCGAGACGGTGTTCCCGGAGGAGTACGAGTCATTCCTCAATGCCGCCATCGGCCTGCCCAGCGGCCAGCGGTGTGCCGACCTCGGTCTTGCCGACGACGTGTTCGAGTACGAGATCGCCATCGCCTACTGGATGCTCGAAGGAGCTCCCGACAGGATGGATGCCGACGGCAACGGCATCCCCTGCGAGACGGTGTTCTCCAGAGAGACGGTGAATCAGTACCTGAGCGGCGAGTTCTAGCCTTCCGGCGTGACCGGATGGTGCCGGCCACGGAGTTGGCTGCCGGCGGATCGCCTGCGATTGTGATGGACGCAGGAGGAGCCAACTCGTGACCGACCGACCGAATCTCGTCTTCATCATGAGCGACGACCATGCCGCTCACGCCATCTCGGCATACGGGAGTCGGATCAACCAAACACCGCATCTCGACCGGATCGCAGATAGCGGGATGCGCTTCGACGCCGCGTTTTGCACCAACTCGATCTGTACTCCGAGCCGGGCCGCGATCCTCACCGGCACGTACAACCACGTCAATGGGGCGACGACGCTCGACACGCCGCTCGACAACAGCCAGTGGACGTTCCCCCAGGCGCTGCAGGATGCGGGCTATGTGACTGGGCTCATCGGCAAGTGGCATCTCGGGCACGGGCCCGGCAATGATCCGGTCGGTTTTGACTTCTGGCGGGTCCTCCCCGGCCAGGGCCACTACGACAACCCCGTCATGCTCGAAGCCAACGGCAAGGTGGTAGAGCGTGCCGGATATGTCACCGACTTGATCACCGATGACTGCATCGACTTCATCGATGAGCACAAAGATCGCCCGTTTGCGCTCTTCTGCCACCACAAGGCGTCACACCGCACGTGGCAGCCGGCCCCGCGCCACTTCACACTCTTCGACGATGTCGACATCCCCAAACCGGAGACCTTCTGGGACGATCTCGAAGGCCGCGCCGAGGTCATCCAGGCCGTGAAGATGCACATGATGGACCTCGATCCCATCACCGACCTCAAGGCGCTCGTGCCGGACGGGTTGAGTCGCGCGGAGGAGATCGAGTGGCGCTACCAGCGGTACATCAAGGACTACCTGCGGGTGGTGGAGGCGATGGATGAGGGAATCGGCCGGCTGATCGACAAGCTCGACGAGGAAGAGCTCACCGAGAAGACGATCGTGGTCTACACCTCCGACCAGGGTTTCTTCCTCGGCGACCACGGCTGGTTCGACAAGCGGCTCATGTACGAGGAGTCGCTGGGCATGCCGCTGTTGATCCAGTACCCCGGGCAGGTCGAGAGTGGGACCACCTGCGACGAGATCGTCGTCAACGTCGACTTTGGCCCGACGTTGCTGGACCTGATGGGGGTGGCGATCCCCGATCACGTCCAGGGCAGGTCGTTTGCCCCGCTCCTCGCAGGGGAAAGCCCTCCCGACTGGCCGCAGTCGATGTACTACCGCTACTGGATGCATCGGGACGGAGCGCACAACACCCCGGCCCACTACGGAGTACGCACCAAAACCCACAAACTGATCTGCTACTACAACGATCCGCTCGATCAACCCGGTGCCTCCGGCCCGATCGATCCGATCGAATGGGAACTGTTCGACCTCGTGGCCGACCCGTTGGAGCTGCTCAACATCATTGACGATCCGGCCTATGCGGAGGTGCGGCTAGAGCTCGAGGGTGAACTGGCAAGGCTGCAGGCGGAACTCGGCGACGAACCATACCCGGGGGTATAGCCGATGGATACTCGGCAGTACGCAGCCGTTGAAGCGGGAGGCACCAAGTTCCGGGTTGCCGTCGCACGCGGCCGTGACATCCTGATCGATACAACCATTCCGACCACCACACCCGACGAAACCCTGGGTGCGACCACTGATTTCATCCGGGGGTGGGGAACTGTGGACGCAGTCGGAATTGCCTGTTTTGGGCCGCTAGATCTCGAAACCTCCTCGCCGACCTATGGCTCGATCACGGCCACACCCAAACCCGGATGGAGCGACACCCCGGTACTGGCAACGATTCGCCAGGAGCTGGGAGTCCCGACGGCGATCGATGTCGACGTGGGCGGCGCCGCCCTTGGCGAATGGCGCTGGGGAGCCGCGCAGGGCCTGGACCACTTCATCTACATCACAGTGGGGACAGGTTTCGGTGCTGGTGTCTTCATCGACGGCAAGGTGCATCACGGTATGGGCCACCCCGAGATGGGACACATCACTCTCGAGCGAGTCCCCGGTGATGAGTACCCCGGGCATTGCCCATTCCACGGCGCCTGTCTCGAGGGTATGGCGGCCGGTCCGGCGATCGAGGACCGCTGGGGTGCTCCCGGAGCCGAACTGACAGATCGCGCCGAAGTCTGGGAGTTGGAGGCCGCCTATCTAGCCCGGGCCATCCGAACGTTCACATATGTGGTGGCGCCACAGAAGGTCCTGCTCGGCGGCGGTGTTATGCAGACGGAGGGGCTGCTGGAACTGGTCCGTGACAAGACCATCCAACAGTTGGCTGGGTACGTGGCAACCAAGCCGTTGCGCGGCTCGCTCGAGGACTACATCGCGGCACCGGCCTTCGGACAGGATGCCGGACTCATCGGGGCGGTTGCGTTGGCCATGGAGGCGGCAGACACACCGCACCACGCCTAGGCAGAGCGTCGCAGGTCGAAGCCGTCGAACAACAAGCCGAGGCTAAACCGAATAGCCTCCAACCCATGGAAGTCGAACTCCGCAGGATCACCGACGAGAACCGCACCGACGTGCTGGCGGTTGCGGTCGCCCCTGATCAGGAGCGCTTCGTCGGGACGGTTGCCGGAGCGTTGCGAGAGGCCGCGGAATATCCTGAAGCCAAGCCGTGGGCGAGGGCGGTGTTCGCCGATGGACAGGCAGTGGGCTTCGTGATGTTGAGCTGGGACGTCGTCCCTGACCCGCCGCACATCATCGGACCTTGGTTCCTTTGGAAGCTCCTGATCGACCACCGCCATCAGCGGCGCGGGCTGGGCGGGGAGGTGGTGCGGCTCGTTGGCGACATCGTGCGTCGGGAAGGAGCTGCGGCGCTGTTGACGAGCTACACCGAGGGCGAAGGCGACCCGGGACCCTTCTACGAAAAGCTCGGTTTCAGCCCTACGGGCGACCGAGACGACAACAACGAGGTCATCCTGGCTCTCGACCTGGTAACGGCCCCGAGTTGATTAGCTCTGGAGGCCGACCTCGAGGATTGTTGACGGCCGCTGCGCCGTCACCGTACTGTCGAGCGCTGCAGCCGGGATGATCGCGGTTCCCCCCTGCCGCAACTCCAGATCATCAATTGCGAGCCACCCGCGGATCACCATCATGACCCGCGGTCCCGGCCTCTTCGCAAGTGTGATGGTGGTGTTGGTGCGATGCTCCCTGATCCAATAGTGCCGATTCGAGATCAGCTCACGCACTCCCCGGCCCTGCGCCGCCGGCAGACTGTACGCAAAGGCAGGGTTCAGCAAGATGCTGGCGGCTCCTTGCTCGGCATGGAGCGGACGCGGCTCGCGCCCGTACTCCACCGCCCAGTCGTACAAACGGTAAGTGGTGTCGGAAGGTGTCTGAATCTCCGCCACCATCAATCCGGCACCGAGAGAATGCACCAGGCCGGCGGGGACGTTGTAGAAGCTCCCGGGGTCGGGGTGGATCGTGTGTAGCGTCGGGACGATTTCGGGAGTGCCGATGACCGGCACAACGTCCTTGCGGTCTAGCCCAGACTTGAAACCATAGAACATGGCAGCTTGCGGCTCCGCCTCGACCACATACCAGGACTCCGTCTTGAGGCGGGCTGCGGGATGCTCGGCAACGTACTGCTGGTGCGGATGCACCTGAACCGACAGATGCTCGCGCGCGTCGAGCAACTTCACCAGCAGCGGGAAACGACCTTCTGAAGTCGGTGAAATCGGGCCCAGCAACTCACTGCGGTTGGTGGCGATCAGGTCAGATAGTGAGCTACCGCTTAAAGGACCTGAGGAGACACGAGATCGCGGATCGTCCAGGTAGGGCACAACGTCGTCGGCGAGATCTGCAACCTCCCAGCTCTCACCGATCAGTGCATCCTCTGGAAGCTCTTTGCCGTACTGCTCAAGGCGCCGGCCGCCCCACGGTCGTGGCGACAGAACCGGTGTCAGTGTGAACGGACGAAGCTTATCGGTCATGGCAGAACTGTAGGACAGGCCGGCGTTGTGTGGCGAGGCGGACCCGGCAGGAATCATCGGGAATCGGCTACCGGCCAACTCGCTCGAGACCCGTTCGGGCCACTGGCGCACTTGCTCCGGATCACGCCGGTCGCCGATTGGGAGATTGCCGCTCTTCTCCTCGAAGATGCCGATGCTGGGCGATCAGTCGGCAGGGCCGGATCTCGTCTCGAGGCGGACGGGTAGCGGACCGAAACGCAAGTAGGCAGCAAGGGCCCGCGCCCGTTCCTCCATCAGGGGTCCTTCGCCGACCGTGAACACGACGACTTCTGGGTCGAGCCCCACGGCGGGGTCGACATCTGGGGCCAGTTGCGGAGCCGACAGCACGCTGTGGTCGAGCACAATGGTCATCTGACGGCGCGGACTGCCCATCGGGTACGCCGCCATAGTTTTTGTCGCCTCAACGAAGGCGTGGCTTCCAATCTCGCTCAAGATCGGCTCAACCACCCACGCAGCGACTGGCCCCAGGCCCTCGATTGAGGAAGCCCTGCCGCCAACGAATTCGGCAGACCCGACAAAGGCCGGGCCCACTTGGTAGACAAGTCCGAGTGAATCGACAACGTACTCGTAATCCGGCGTCCCCCCGGAAACATCAGGCGCTTCGGTCATCACATCGAGCACCGGCCGCATCGAAACCGAGCCTTGCGCTATCAATAAGTCGACCACTGTCGGATCGGTGCCCTCTGGGAGTGTGATAGCAAGGCCCTGCTCGGTGGCCTCGACCCGGGCTGCATCGCCGACCATATCCGTCAGCCGATGCTCGAGAATTCGCACAACAGCACCCGTTGAGCCCGGTGGCGCTCCCCCAACTACGCCTACGGTGACCTCCAAGCCGGGCGAGCTGCACGCAGCCACGAGGAGCGCCATCAAGACCAACCCGCCTCTCCACTGCATTGCGCTATCCCTCCGGTTCGGCCTGGAAGTCGAGGCTCAAGGCCAGATTGCCGGTGGCGTCGTAGAAGTCGACGGTCTCCGGCCAACCCCATTCGTAGGGCCATTCCGCATGGAGGTGTCCCGCAATGGTCAGGATGGCCACCGTCTTGCCTGACTCCGTCGTGATCACCGCCTCGGCAACGCCATCGCCGCCGAAAGCATCAGCCTCACCTTGGCCCCAGCCATACACTGCCGGCTCATCTGGATCGATCCCACATCCCCCTCCACCAGGGAAGATGATCAGGCAGAACTCCGGTTCTCCTCCCCGGGGATTCTCCCGGCCCGCCGTGAATGTGACGATGTGGCGCGGCCCGTACTCGGTGTCGATCCAACCGACGTGGTTCGCCGTTCCCTCCCGCACCCCGAACATGCCCTCCCGGTCAAAGATCTCGACAAGAGTGCGACCGGTATCGGTCTCGCTACCCTCCCCCGGCTGCATTGCGAGCAGCAGATCGCCACCCACCACATGCGTAGCCTGTGCGATAGCGGCGGTCTCCTCGTCGCCCGCGGCGACCACCTCGAGCTGTGCCGGCCTCCACACGTGGTCGAGTTCGAGCACGCAGTCGAGGTAGTACGTTCCCGCGGGAAGCATCCAGCTCACCTCTTGTGACTCACCTGCGGGCACTTGAGGCCAGCGGTTGTGCCAGTCAAGGCCATAGGCTCGAGGATGTCCCGTGGGTATATCCCAATCCGACCCAACTTCTGCATCTCGCAGGAAATCGCTCAGTGCCCAGTCCTTGACCGAGCTTGCGGCAACGGCAAAAGCCTCATCCGACGTGTTGGTGAACCGGAAGCCGACGGTCCCTTCCGGTATTTGATCCGGCCCGTCGTACCGGCAGGTGGCTCCATCAAACGTCAGCGCCACGACCTCCGCCGCAGTCGGCTGGGCGGGATCATTGCCGCCGCAGCCGACCAGGACCATTACGCCCAGGGCACTCGCAATCCACACTCGCATCGCCTCTCCCTCCAGTGCAGCTTGGAATCTGAGACTCGCCCCTACATGTCCGGCAAGCGCGAACACTCTCAGAGGTGCATAGCCGTAGAAGTTCTCGAGATAGCCGTCAGCTTCGTCGCCGTTGCCTCAGTCCGAGATGTCCTGCAAGGGAGGATTGCTGAGCGCTTCCCTGTCGAACTTCTTGCCCGTTGCCAGCTCGACGCACTTGTAGGCGCCGTCGTAGATCCCGATGGTCTTGTTCTTGACGATCATCTCGCAGAACATCGTCATCAGATCCTGCTCTTTGGCGATCAGGTCGATCGCTTGCAGGGTCCGTGGGATCGTCCGGGTCTCGATGGTGCCGTCACCCAGTTCGGCGCTGCGGATCGCCCCCCACGCCTCGTGCGCCCCCACCCGCTCATTGAATATCTTGGGAATCGGGTAGAACGCCAGCTCTGACGGCTTGGTAATCATCACATCACTGACCCGCATCAGATAGTTGCTGGCGTACACCCCGTGGAAGGTGTTGTCGTACAGGAACACGTGCAGGCCGCTGGTCGACCCAGCCCGGATCTCGTCGGCGAAAGCCTTGGTGCTCTCCCAGTCGAAGTGGGTTGTCACCGGCGAGCCCGCGAGTTCGCTTTGCAGCCATTCCCAGTTGTCGGCGTGGTCACCCAGGTTGACGAACAACGTCAGTTCGCCCCGCTCGATCATGGGGCGGCAGTGCTCGATGATGGCGTGGAACAGCTCGCGCTGTGCTCCAGCGCCGCCCATGGTCAGCATGAACCGACGCGGCTCCCCTTCCGCCATCCGATTCATCCGCGCCGCACAATCCACCTCGATGTTGTCCACCAGCTCGTGGTCTACGTGATGGCCGACGAAGTGAAGCGCATCCGCTGGTGTCGGGTTCAGCAGCCGGTCCTTCTCATCGAACTGGTTCATGATGCGGAACCCGTAGTAGCCCGACGGCGATTGCACGGCGTGGGTCGCACCCTCGGTCAGCTGGAACGCCATCGGCCAGTTGTCGAACATCATGTCGACGACGTTTGTCATCCCGCCGGCGACCGCTCCCATACAATTCCACATGTGCGCCGTCAGGATCGGCATCTCGGACGGCAAGGCACGGTGCAACGGGGCAAACAGCTCGCTCTTGCGGTAGTCGCGGGCGTTGGCTTTGAGGAACCGCCACGGCCACCCGATGGCGTAGTTGTTGAGCGCCCAGTTGAGGCCGGGCAATGTGCGGTCGCCAGATGTCACCGACTCCCACACGTACTTGTTGAACAGCTTGCTCCGCTGCGACACCCGCGAGTACTTGCTGTAGTTGGTGTTCCACCAATTGATCACGTCCGAGGGCACACCCGGTATTCCCAGCAGATCGAGCCACAGCGGGGTGAAACCCATGGCGCGGGCTGCCGACGCCCCGGCCATTGCAATCCGGTAGTGGCCGAAACCCATCCGAATCGTCGAGATGATGACGCCCGTTGCAGGATCGATCGGGTCGCCATCTCCGTCGCGCCTGATCTCACGGATCCCAAGCGCGTCACCCAGGTAGTCATTGTCGTGAACCGAAAGGTCGTAGCGCTCGTTGGGGTCGAACCCGAACTGCTTGACGAACATGTTCTGCCACTTCAGAGCCTTGCGGTCCTGCGCCGGCGTGATGGTGTTGCCATACAGCGAGAAGTGTTGCGGGTCCATTGAAGCTCCTTGGGCTATTTGATCCGGGTTGCGCCGGCGGAAGGTACGACACTGAAGATGGTGGGCGGCACAAAGCCGTTGTCGGCAAACACGGCCCGGACGGTGTGGGCAGCCTCATCAGCCTCGGCATGCGGCACGAGCGCAATAGCAGCTCCGCCAAACCCACCTCCGGTCATACGGGCTCCCAGCGCCCCGGACTCCATGAGCATGGCGACCGCAACGTCGAGTTCCGTGCAACTGGCCTCGAAGTCGTCGCGAATCGAGGCGTGGGCCGCAGTCAGCAACTCCCCGACGCCAACCCAATCGTCACTGGCCAGAGCAGCGGCGGTGTCGCGCACCCGTTGGTTTTCCGTGACGACGTGGCGAACTCGCTTGACGAGCCGCTCGTTATCGAGGTGATTCAAGGCCGCATCGAGGTCCGAGTAGGCCACATCGCGCAGGGTCGGCACTCCGAGTTGCTCGGCCGCCTGCTCGCAATCGGCGCGTCGTTTGGCGTACTCCCCGTCGACATGCCCGTGACGCACCTGGGTGTCGACAACCAGTACCTTCAGCCCTGCGTCCGACGGATCAAACGGGACCTGCTCGGTCGTGTCCTCCCGAACGTCATACAGCAGCGCATGGCCCTCGATACACAGCAGCGCCGCTATCTGGTCCATGCCACCGGTTGGGGCCCCCACGTACTCGTTCTCGGTGCGGCGGGTGCGGCGAGCCAGCTCGCGTCGCGAGTAGCCCAAACTCAGCAGGTCGTTGATTCCAAGACCTACGGCGCAAATCAGTGCCGCCGAGGAGGAGAGCCCGGCCCCGACCGGCACCGAGCTGTCGATTGCAGCGTCGAATCCAACGTCGCCCTCGAGCGCCCAGGGTACGCCGGCGACATACGCCCCCCATCCCGCCGGCCATCCCGGAGCCAGCTCCTTGACGGGTATGCCGACGACGTTGTTGGGAGCCAGCGCCGAACTCATGCGGATCACTCCATCGGTGCGGAGCCGGATCGCAACTTCGGTGCGTTGAGCAAGAGCGAACGGCAGGACCAGGCCGTCGTTGTAGTCCGTGTGTTCCCCAATGAGGTTGACCCGGCCGGGGGCAGCCCACACTCCGTCGGCCTCTGCGCCGAAGATCGATCTGAAGAGATTGGCGGCTTTGGTCATGTCGATGCCTCAACCCAGATGATCGCCTCATCATCGTCGGCCAGGTCGTGTAGGGGGCACCCTACACAGCCGGCAACCGCGCTAGTTCTCGGGGAAAGCAGCATCGATTCCCTATCCACCTGCGATCTCTCCACTCAACCATCTGGCGCTGTCTTTGAGTATCCGTTCCTGGGTGTGGAAGTCGGTCCAAACCAGGCCGAACCGCGGGGTGTACCCCATGGCCCATTCGAAATTGTCCATCAGAGTCCAGATGAAGAAGCCGCGCAGCGGAACCCCTGCCGCCTGCGCCTCTGCCGCAGCGGCAAAGTGCTGCTCCAGGTACAGACGACGGTCCTCATCATGGACCGCACCGTCGACGAGCTGGTCGGGGAAAGCGACTCCGTTTTCGGTCACGTAGAGGGGAGGGAGTTGATAATCGTCGTTGAAGCGCACCAACAGATCC
>JASJEG010000080.1 GCA_030064765.1 Acidimicrobiia bacterium
GGAATTGTGACGCTTTTTGTGGCAACCAAGGCAGAATACGGGTACTTGTCGTCGTCCTTGGTAAAGCAGGTAGCGGGCCTCGGCGGAGCCATCGACAAGCTTGTTCCGCCGGTTGTCGCCTCAGCTCTAGAAGAACGGGTATCCAATGGCTGATCAGACACCGAAGGATCCTCCCCCGATTCCAGGTCATGTTCTCGACTTGGTCGAACAATCTCAGGCCGACACCAGGGCCGCGCTCGATCAGCTGATTCTCGAGGTCGAAACCGCCAAGAACGTGCCGCTATCCAACAGCGTGATGTTGCCGCGCGAGGAATTCATCGAGCGGATGCGGGCGATTCGGTCGACGGTCGATCGCCTTCTGAGCGAGGCAGTAGAGGGGCTACCCGATGAGTTGCGTGCCGCCCGGTGGATGGTACGGGAGCGGGAGGCGTACATCGCCAGAACCAATGAGAAAGCGCGCGACGTGCTGACAAAAGCCAAGGAGCGCAGTGCCGATCTAGTGTCGGAGAGCTACATCGTTGGTGAGGCTGTCGAGGAGGCCAACACTCTGGTTCGCAACGCCGAGAAGGAGGCCGAGCGGATTCGTCTCGAAGCCGAGGATGCGGCCGAGAGGTCTCTCTCGGAAGCCGAGGCAGTGCTCGGCGAGCTCCTTCGCTACGTCCAGGAGTCACGGACGGCGCTCCACGAGCCGCTGCCGCCGGCCGACGACGTTCCTCTTTCCCAGTAGGCCTGATGAATACTCCGTTTGCGTTCCATATAGGGGACATGCGGCGCGGGCGATCCGAGCCCCGCACAGTTGCCGGGCAAGCGGCTGTCGATTGGCATGTCGAATTGTCTCGAATTGTTCCGGAGCCTCCGCTGACCTTCGATCTCGAGCTATCCGCAGTCGCCGGCGGGCTGTCGGTGATGGGCGAGATCGAAGCGACGGTCGAACATCGCTGCTACCGGTGCCTGACTGAATGGCAGGAGACCGTCACAAAGGCTGTGGCCCAGCTGATTGCAACCGGAGTCGAGGATGACGAGGAGACCGACTACGTGCTGGACGGCGACGTATTCGACTTCGAACCCCTGGTACGAGATGAGCTGATGCTCGATCTACCCATCGCGCCGTTGTGCAGAGCCGACTGTGAGGGACTTGTTGCAGCGACGGGAAGCGACTTGAATACAGACCTCTCCGAAGACGAGCGCGTCGCAAGCTCGCCCTTTTCGGTTCTCAAAGATCTACTAGATACGGGGGATTGACCCCCAAAGGAACGAGACTCCCATGGCAGTCCCAAAGAAGAAGATGTCGCGCTCCCGCACCCGGCGACGCAAGGCTGGCTGGAAGGTGCAGGCCCCAGCCACCGTTGCCTGCCAACGATGCGGTTCCCAACACCTGCCGCACCGTGTCTGCAGCGAATGTGGCACTTACGACGGGCGCGAAGTACTAGAGGTCGAGTAGCTGACGATGGCCACCGTTGCAGTCGACGCCATGGGTGGCGACAACGCCCCCATGGAAATCGTGCACGGTGGCATCGATGCAGCAGCAAACGGCCATGAGGTCGTATTCGTCGGCGACGAGGCGCAACTCGCACCAATCCTCGAAGCTGCAGGGGTCGGTATCCCCGTAGTACACGCCTCTGAGGCAATTGGCATGTCCGACGACCCTGCGCTTGCCATCCGGGAGAAGCGCGATGCTTCGATCTCAGTTGCGGCCCGGCTCGTCAAGACGGGTGACGCAGACGCAGTCGTGTCGGCGGGCTCTACCGGTGCGGCCCTCACCGCCGCCGTGTTCACGCTCGGCCGACTCAAAGGTGTCTCTCGACCGGCGATCGCTTCCTACTTCCCGTCGGGAAGCGTGGTTCTGGATATGGGCGCCAACCTGTCGTGTCGCGCCCGCGATCTCGCCCAGTTTGCTGTCATGGGAGCCGCACTGGCGCGGACCCACGATGGGCTTGATCGAGTTACGGTCGGCCTGCTCAATATCGGTTCGGAGCCGGGCAAGGGTCGAGTGCTGGAGCGTGAGGCTCACGATCTGATGGGAGCTCTTCCCGGTATCGACTTCATCGGCAATGTCGAAGGAACCGACCTTGCGCAGGCGAAGGCAAACGTGATCGTCTGTGATGGTTACACCGGGAACATCATGCTCAAGACGGCCGAGGGGACCGCTCGATTGGTGTTCAACCTTTTTCTCGAGGCCGTGGCTGTACCCGACTACACCGAAGCCGTGCAGACGCTCGCTCCGGCGCTGATGCAGCTCCGGGAAAGGCTCAATCCGGAACGTGCCGGAGGCGCCCATCTGCTTGGGGTCAAGGGTGTCGTTGTGGTCACCCATGGCTCATCGACCCGGCTGTCGATCTCCACAGCGGTGGCGACGGCTGCGGACGCGGTCGCAGGCGGGCTGCCCGATCTCATTGCTGCCGGGCTGGCCGAGAGCGCTGGCGTCTTGTGAGTCAGCTGGCCGAACTCGGTTATGACTTCGACTCGGAGGGCCTCGTCGCGCTTGCCCTGACGCATCGCTCCTATGCGGCGGAGCATGGCCTCGACGTTTCCTATGAACGGCTCGAGTTTCTCGGGGATGCCGTTCTTCAGCTCATCGTCACCAGATATCTCTACGACAAGTACGACCAGCTTGCCGAGGGGGAGATGGCAAAAGTGCGAGCGGCCGTTGTCAACCAGAAGACCCTGGCGACGATTGCTCGGAAGCTCCAGATTGGTGATTCGATCCTGCTGGGCCAGGGCGAGGAGACCTCCGGCGGCAGGAACAAGGACTCGATCCTGGCCGATGTCGTTGAGTCCTTGCTGGGTGCGATCTATCTGGACGGCGGGTACGGGCCGGCGGAGGACCTTGTTCTCCGCCACTGGATCCCGGTTATCGAGGAGCGCGCTTCCGCTCCTGGTCAACGGGACTACAAGACCCGTCTGCAGGAGATCCTGGCGCAACAGGGTTTGGCGCCCCGGTACGAGTTGTCCGAATCAGGTCCGGACCATGCCAAGTTGTTCGAGGCCGAGCTCTGGGTCGAGGGCACGGTCGTCGGTAGAGGCCGCGGCAGTTCGAAGAAGCGCGCCGAACAGGCGGCCGCCGCGGATGCGGCCGAGCGTTATCAATAGGGGGCGGCGTTGCCCGAACTCCCAGAAGTCGAAACAACCCGCCGCAGCGTGGCCGCGGCTTTGGAAGGCTCGAGGATCTCCCAGGTCGGGGTGGCACGGGACCGGATGCTGCGGAGACAACCCAATCCGGCCGATTTCGTGCGGCGTATGCGCAACCAAGAGGTCGTAGGGGTGGGTCGCCACGGCAAGTTCCTCATGGCAAACCTCGACAACGACATCACGTGGGTGACACATCTCGGCATGTCGGGACGCATCAGCCTCGTCCCGAGTGACGCTCCTCTTGTCGCCCATTCCAACGTTGTCGTCACCTTGGATAGCGGCATCGACTTCCGGTTCGTTGATCCACGAACCTTCGGGTTTGTGGCGGCCTACACCCCCGACGAGCTCGAAGAGTCGTCGATTTCCCAGCTTGGTAGAGATGCTCTGACGGATCTCCCACGCAGTCGCCAACTGCACGGTTTGCTCGCCGGACGGTCCGCTCCGATCAAAGCGCTGCTTCTCGACCAGCGCATCCTGGCCGGTCTCGGCAATATCTATGCAGACGAAACCCTGCATCGGGCGAAGATCGCACCGCACCGACCCGGGGGAGCGGTTGCTTCCACTGAGGCAACGGCATTGCGTAGGGCGATCAAGGAGACTCTTGATCACGCGCTTCGCTATGGGGGCACCTCGTTGGATGATCTGGCCTACTTGCTTCCCGACGGACGTACCGGCGACTACGTCGACCGACTGCGGGCCTACGGACGGGAAGGGGAGCGGTGCCGGCGCTGCGGTGGCACCATCATCCGTGAAGTCATTCGGCAAAGAAGCTCGTTCTGGTGTCCGCAATGCCAGCAGTGACCGCAAACACGGTGCCGCACTGATTTGGCATGCCGTAGGGGGGCATAGCAGTTGAGCGCTAGGGGAGTTGGCCGCGGTCGATGTTGTTCAACGCTGCGGACCGCGGTCACATGAATCACATCTGTGTCATTTGCTTGGTAAGCTCCTTGCACCGTGTTTCTCAAAACTCTGTCTCTCGCGGGGTTCAAGTCCTTCGCGGACCGAACTCGCCTCGATTTTGATTCGGGGGTGAACGTCGTCGTCGGTCCCAACGGGACCGGCAAGTCGAATCTGCTCGACGCGCTCGCCTGGGTGATGGGTACCCAGGCCACTCGGGCGCTGCGGACCGAGAAGATGGAGGATGTGATCTTCGCCGGCACCGCAACACGGCCGGCGCTGGGACGGGCCGAGGTGACCATCACCTTCGACAACTCCGACGGGTTTCTTCCGATCGGCTTGAGCGAGGTGCGGATGACCCGCCGCCTCTATCGCGACGGCACATCAGAGTATGAGCTGAATGGCGCTCCTTGCCGCCTGCTCGATCTACATGAGCTCTTGTCCGACGGTGGGGTGGGGCGTCACCAGCATGTGTTGGTGGGTCAGGGACAGATCGGAACGATCCTCAACGCCCGGCCCAACGAACATCGGGCTGTGATTGAAGAGGCCGCCGGGGTCACCAAGCACAAGAACCGTCGCGATCGCTCGGTGCGTCGCCTCGAACAGACCGAAATCGACCTGGCCCGCTTGAACGACATCCTGGATCAGCAGCGCTCCCGGCTTCGTCCATTGAAGCGCCAGGCCAATGCTGCGGCTCGACATGGAGCCGTGAAAGCCGAGATCAAGGCACTACATCTCTGGATAGGTGGGGAGAAACTGCGAGCCCTGCGGTCCCGCAAGGAAGCCGCCACGCTCGAGCATCAGGGCCTTGCAGCGCGCGTTGACCGTGACGGAGCAGAACTGGATGCGCTCAATGTGCAGCTGGCATCGCTGCGCGGTGAAGCAGGAGACGTAGGGCGGGCACTCGAGAGGGACACATCAGCAGTGGCCCGTCTCGAGACGGTTTCGGAGCGATTCCGCCGGATTGGTCTGGTGGCCCGCGAGCGCCGCTTCTCGATGGAAAGCCAGCAGCAAGGCGCAGGCGAACGTCGTCATGACCTCGAGCTCGAGCTGGCAGAGCTACAGAGCGCGATCGTGGCGGCAATCGCTGCTGAGCAAACCGCGGGTGATCTTGCCGACGGAAGAGAGGCAGCACTGCGGCAGCTGGAGGACGAGGAGCGGTCTCTCGCAGAGCAGACGCAGCTACCGGCCGAAGGGATCGTCGCAAGCCTGCGCGGCGACCTGCGATCCTTGGAGACCGCGGCGGACCGTGACGCCAAAGAGTCTGCCGAACTCACCAAACGGCGCGAGTTCGTCGAAACCCGTTTGGCCGAGGAAGAGCAGGATGCGACAACGCTCATCGGAGCGATTCGCGAGACCGATGAGACCATCTCGGTAGCCCAACCCACCTTCACTGCTGCCGCAGAAGGGGCCGGAGCGTCACAGCAGCGTCTCGATGTCGCAGAAGCGCAGCACAAAGAGAGGTCGATCGCCCTGGCGGCGGCCCAAGCCCGCGCCGAAGCGCTGCAGCACGCTCTCGAGGGGCTTGCGGATCCTGCAGCCCGGGAGCGGGCACTCCAAGCAAGCGAAGTCATTGGGCCGGTGGTTTCCAGGCTGGATGTTCCTGCAGATCTCGCCGCAGCTGTGGACGCCGGGCTTGGGGAGTGGCGAGATGCGCTGGCCGTGACGGGTCGCGAGGCCCTGAGTGAACTTGCGACAGGTCTCAAGGGCGACGGGAGCGGTGGCTTGAGCTTTGTGGTCGGGGAAGACTCCCGGGAAGTGTCGGCTCGAGCGGTTGCCCGGCAGTGGGGGGTGGATGCCCTAGTCGACCGGCTCGGCCCGGAGGCCGATCGATCGCTGGCAACGCAGCTGCTGGGAGGCGTCGTGGTGGCCGAGGGTTGGTCGGCAGGGTGGAGGATCGTCGCTTCCCATCCGGAAATCACGGTCGTCACCCCTGAAGGAGACGTGATCACCAACACGGGTATGCGGGTAGCCCACCCCGATGGTGCGGGCCCCGCAGCCCTCGAGGCCGCAGAGGTCGCGGTGGAGGATGCGCAGGTCGAACTGGCTAGAGCCGAGACCCGGCTGGTGACCCACAACCGGGAATTCGAGGACCTGCGAGCCGAGGAGAGGCGGGCACTCGAGACGCTCGAGGAACTCGAGGCGCGGCTGGCAGGGCACACCGAAGCTCTGGCGCTCAATGAGCGAGCTCGGGCCGCAAGTCGGGAGGAACTCAGCCGTATCGATTCGCGTGCCGCAGGGATCGCCAGTGCAGTGACGGCTCGCCAGGAGCGACTTAGTGACTTGCGAACCCGCATTGAAGGCTTTGAAGGTGAGGAGCGTGCCCGTCAGGAGGCGTGGGAAGCGCTCAATCGACGTCGCGATGATGTAGCGCGGCGACGGGAGGAAGCCCGCCGCCTGCGGGAAGAGGTCACCGCCGAACTCGCCGGTGCGGCCGAGCGACGCCGTTTGCTGGAAGGCAGATTTGAGGCGGCCCAACGCGAGCTGGCCGTGGTGGACGACAATCCTGTCGATCCGGCTGTGATCACACGCTTGGAGGCAATCGAAAGCGATTCGCGAGTGCTGCTTGGTGTTGTCGGGGGCCACATTGACACATTGCGGCACCGGCAACGCCGGCTGCGTGAGGAAATGGGCGATGCCGACGAACGGCTGACTGAGGCCCATGCCCGCCAATCCGAGTTGGAGCGCGATCAAGCTCTAGCAAAGGAGCGTATCTCTGCACTGGCGATTGAACTTGCCGAGATCGCGGTACGCGACGAGGCCGTTGCCGAGGCACTGCGACGCGACGCCGACGTGACCGAAGAAGTGGCGCTGGCTGCTCCGAGCCCCGAGCTAGAAGAGGGGATCGAACCTCACGACCGGCTGATGACTCTCGAGGCCCAGCTCCGGCGCATGGGTCCGATCAACCCGTTGGCCGCTCAGGAGTATGAGGAGCTGGCAGCCAGCGTCGAGTTGCTCGAAGGTCAGTTGGCGGATCTCGAAGAGTCACGCGCCGAACTGCGCAAGGTCATCAAGGCCCTAGATGCGGAGATGGCGACGATGTTCCGCCAGGCGTTCGATGAGATTTCGGGACTCTTCGAGGAGAACTTTGCTCTGGTCTTCCCTGGTGGAAAGGGCCGACTGGCGCTGACGGATCCTGACAAACCGCTCGAGACCGGTGTCGAGATCGAGGCGCAGCCGCACGGCAAGAAGGTTGGAAAGCTCAGTCTGCTCTCCGGTGGGGAGAAGTCGTTGGCGGCCCTGGCCTTTCTCTTTGCGGTGTTTCGGGCGCGACCCTCGCCCTTCTATGTCTTGGACGAGGTCGAGGCAGCTCTGGACGATGCCAACCTGCGCAGGTTCCTCCGACTGGTGCGGACGCTGCGCGAGAGTGCCCAGGTTGTCATCATTACCCACCAGCAACAGACCATGCAGGCTGCCGACATCCTCTATGGGGTCACCATGGAACCCGGTGAGTCGTCACAGGTGATAGCGAAACGCATTCACGAGCACGCCGTCTGAGGCTGTTGACGGACTCAGGGGAGGAGCTCGTTCACCCGCAGGAGCTCCTCCGGACTGAGGCAAGTGAGCAGGAGGGTCCCGATTGGTATCTGGGCGCCGCCGTAGCTGAGGAGGTCGGCCGGCTCACCTCCGGAGGCTGTCAATTCGGCGAACAGGTCCCTGAACGTGTCGGTCTGGAGTTGCTCGGCCACACACTCGATTGAGTCGCCCAGCAAGCTGACATCTGTGGGGAGATACGAGACGAGTGAGCCCGCTACGTCGACACATTCCATTCCGACATCGACAGCCCGGCGCGCGCTGTCGGGCGTCACAAAGACGGCGCCGTTCTGAAGGTCCGGGCTATCGGGGGTTACGCCCAACTCGGCCAGCCCGCCCTCGCCGAATTCGTCGACGAGGCCCAAGATGAGACACTCCGTTGTCGCATCATCAAAGCGGCGGTCCGGGTTGGCCGCAGCGTTACTTCTGATAGCGTCGGCCAGGTTGGTTGCGGGTCCCGAGTCGTCGGTCTCGGCAGGCGTGCCAAAGGTCTCGGTTGCCTCGTCGCCTGAGCACGCTGTTGCGATTAGAGCGGCGACCGCCGCAAGAAGGATGACGCGGCGCATGGGGCCTCGCTTTGCGATCGTTGCATATGCACTCTTGCTTCAAGTATCGCAGATGGGGGGCGGGTCACCGGGTCCGGGCACGACCGGCATCAGGGACAATCGGTATCGATGGGGAGCACGATCGACTTGCTCCCGCCTTGCGTACTCACCGTGAGTCGAGCGCAAACAGGTTCGCTGACCCAAACACCGCCGGAGTAGATGTGGAACTCCGCGTTACCCTCGCAAGCCGGAGCAACGAACCTCTCCGCCGGTGGTTCGGAGCCAACGGTTTTGCCCCACAGCAGTCTGATGTCTGCCTCCTGCAGAGGCTCGACGGTTATCGTGAACGCCCGCCCTGGCTTGACCAGCAAGCCCATCTTGGCGAACTTCAGCCCGGTCTCAGGATCCGTTCTCCCTGTTTCATGTTGGATGTGAGACGCGGGCAGAGCGACTGCGTCGAGAATCCACCGGTACTCCTCGGTCGAGCGCGCCGCCTCAGGCACGAAGATCGTCGAGTCACAGACCAGCTCAGCCGTCGACAGCAGACGAGGAGAGTTCGTCGCAGCGTCGGTGCATCCAGCCAGCAACGGCAGCAGAAGCCATGTAGCCATCACTCGCAGACGCGGCAGGCGTACCATCCGGCAAGCCTACGCCGATGGCGTTGGCGTTAGCCAGCGTCAGCGTCTGCGTGCCACCAGCATGCCTGCTCGGACGAATAGCCCGGTTGTATCGAATCGATCATCCTCGACGGCCTTGCGGTTCATGCGGTCCGTCGCAGCACTCCCTGGATCGGAGAGATCGTCGATCCAATTGGTGCTGGTGCCGAAGATGTTGTCGATGACGAGGAATCCTCCCGAGGCAACAAGATCCGCTGTGGCGTCGTAGTACTCCGGGTAGGACTCCTTGTCGGCGTCGATGAAGACCACATCGACTGATTCCGGGCCAACCTCTTTTGCAATCGCCGGCAGAACCTCGCAGGCAAGGCCGCGCCTCAGCTCGATGCGGTCCGCCACACCGTGACGGTTGAACTCGGCCTCGGCGAAATCGGCATGGGTGTCCACCGACTCGATCGTGATTACTCGGCCGCGCGGCCCGAGACCCTCGAGGAGCCATAGTGTCGAGTAGCCGCCGAGTGTGCCGATCTCTAGCGCCAACTGCCCACTCGTGGCACCGGCAAGGAGAGCAAGGAAGCGGCCAATCTCCCCTGTGATCGCCCAGGTGGGAAGCCCGGCGGCGTCGGCCATGGCCCTGTTCGCTCGAATGTGAGGCGGCTCAACGCCAAACACCTCTTGCGCATATGAACTGGTTTGTGACCAACGCTCCGGAGTCATAGGCATGGTGCCACCCTACGGGCTATGGAACCGAAGTGTGGGCCTGACCGTTCGTGTCGAGACACCCCGTCTCGGTTCCTGTGCAGGGGCTTCGGTCAAATGCGACTACGCAAATCATCGGCGGCAACTCTGAGATCCCGCCAATCTGTGACTGCAAGCCGCGCCGATTGGATGAGACGCTCGATGCTCCCATCGCTGAGCAGGAGAATGTCTTCAATCACCCCGTCGGGGGGAGTGGTTTCCCCGTAGCAGTCGTGCCATGCGAGCTCGGTGAGCTCCAACAGATCGAGCGCGATCGGTGCCCGATCCTCCCCAAAGAGGCCGACCACCCGGGGCGTTCGTTCCCTTCTTCTGTCTGCACGACTTATCGCCATCGACTCATTGTGCCAGTTGCTGCTGCAATCAGCTCGCGGATTCGGGGGATGGCTCCAAGACCACGACGGCCGTCTCGCCGGGCCGGCGTGCTGCAAAATCGTCGAGGTTCTGGTCGATCTCTCGCCACCGGTCCCAAAGGCGTGACCGTTCTTCTCCCTCAGCGGCCCGTCCCCTGACAGGGCGACGGCCGTCGACGAGGTTGACACTGACATCGGGATGCGCTTGGAGGTTGAGCCACCACGCGGGTTCACCTTCACCCCAGCCGTTCATCGCCAACGTGACCAGGTTGGGGCCATCGTCGAAGTACCCGAGGATCACGCCACGCTCGAGGCCGCTCCGCCGCCCGATCGTGGTGAGATGCATCATTCCCCAGCGGTGCCCCTTCGCCCGTCTCAATCCAAACCGGCCACCGGTGATGCGGTACAGGCCGCGATGTGTTGACCAGGCGAGGCGAACAAACCAACGCGGAGGGAGGCGCGCCGCCTTCTTGCGATCGTCTGACATCGAGCGCTCCTTTTCCGGTGCGATCAAGGCTAGCTACCGGACCGCGGCGGTCGGCTACGGCGAGTGCTGCAGCGACTGCGCCGTGTCCTGCTCACGACTCCGCAAGAGCGTTGCGTGCCGTTTCGAACGCAACGGAGTGCGTCATGGCTTGGCCTTGGGCAATTGCCTGCACCCCAGCCGTTCCCAGCGCGCGGAGGGCTTCCTCCTCGACACGCGGGGTGAGCTCGTCCCCAGGATCAGGTTCAAGCCCAGCATTGCGGTACATGGCCTTGGCGCTCGAGATGAGTTCGAGGGCGAGTTGATGGTTCCCGGTGATTCCCACGAGGACTCCTGCACCGGCCACGAGCTCGGGGGCCATGTAACGGTTGTCAACTATGCCGGGCGTTTCCATTGCGGCCGCCAGGTATCTACGCGCAGACTCGGTGTTTCCGCTTTCGAGGGCAAGGCTGCCGAGGTTTGCCCATTCCATGGCTTCGCCGATGGGGTCGTTGAGTTCGGCGTAGATCGCAGCGTTCTGCTCGAATCGCGATATCGCCGCTGCAAGATCACCGCTGCTGTACTCAGCCCATCCGAGCATATGCACCGCCTTGGATTGGAGTCGGAGATCTTCACCCGCGAGGTCGCCCACCCGGCTGGCATGCGAGAACATACGGTCCGCGTCACCGTCGCGGAACGCGATACGAGCCAGGTTCGTCTCGACATCTGCTTCCAGCACAAGATCTCTACTTGCCCGAGAAGCAGCCAATGCATGTCGAGAGAGGTTCAACGCCTCGCTCTGATCACCCTGACGGAATGCCAGCTCGGCGGCAACCAACTGAACCCGACCCCAATCCTGCCAGTCCTCGTTGCCTTCAACTCTCTTCAGAGCAGACTTCGTCACTGCTCGGCCTTGATCGACCAAACCCTGCTCCTGCCAGAAGGACGAGAGTGCTCCCAGCAGCATTGCGGCCATACCCAGGTCCCCGGCGTCAAGCAATGCTTCAACGGCAGCATCAATCGCTTCGGTCGAATCGGCCAGCCGAGCGGCCGCCTCAGAATCCGGATCCCACCGCTCATCGAATGCCTGCCGAGCCAGCATCGCAAGAGCTCGTGCCTCGCTTCTCTCCATCGGGAGATCCTACCGATTCGCCCACAACGCCACCCGCGGCACGTCGGGATGCGGTCGCGCCTGCACACCGCTGCCACTACCTCGACCTAGTGGCGCGTTTTGTGTGTTGTAGCGGTTTTTGTCGGTGTTGGTTGATATGTTGTGTTCATGTTGACTGAACCTGCCAGTAGTGCTGTTGGTGGTGGTGATCCGGTGTTGCAGATCCGGATGGCCATCGC
>JASJEG010000081.1 GCA_030064765.1 Acidimicrobiia bacterium
AGCCGCAACGCTTCCCGCATCGACACCCGCCTGGTCGTGGAAGCGGCCAACGGACCAACGACTCCGGCTGCGGACGACATACTGGCCGAACGGGGCATCAAACTGCTTCCCGACATCCTGGCCAACGCCGGTGGTGTGGTTGTCTCGTATTTCGAGTGGGCGCAAAACATCGAAAACCAGCAGTGGGATGAACCCGATGTCGTTGAGAAGCTCCGCAGGAGGATGAGGCGGGCAACCGAGATCGTGGTCACCCGGCGGGCCGCTCTGGTGGAGGGGCTGGAGGCATATCAGAACGCTTGGAGCACCGCCACCGGCTCCGACTCACCGATCCCTAAGCCCGACCTGCGCACCGCAGCCCAGGTGGTGGCGATTCAGCGCTGTCGGACCGCAGCGTTGCAACGCGGAGTGTGGCCCTAGACCTGAGTCGCTCTGCCACTAGTAGCGTTGGGCCTACGGCACAGAACCGCTCGAGGAGGTCGACCGTGAACCGTGATCAGATTCTGCGCGCACTTGGCCTGGAGGAAGAGAACCCGGGCGCGTATGCCGCCGGCTGGATCCCGACCACCGGTGCTTCGCTCACCAGCATCGATCCGGCTACAGAGCAACCCATCGCAACGGTGCAACAGGCCACGGTCGAGGAGTACGAGACCGTCGTCGCCAACTCCCGCGAGGTCTTCGACGAGTGGCGGATGGTGCCTGCACCGGAGCGGGGCGGCTACGTGCGAGTGCTCGCCAACGCGCTACGGGACTACAAGGACCCGCTTGGCTCTCTGGTCGCATACGAAATGGGCAAGATCAAGGCGGAAGGCGACGGCGAGGTGCAGGAGATGATCGACGTCGCCGACTTTGCCGTCGGGCTCTCCCGTCAGCTCTACGGGCTGACAATGGGGTCGGAGCGCCCCCGCCACAGAATGTACGAGCAGTGGCACCCGCTGGGCCCAGTTGGGGTCATCACCTCCTTCAACTTCCCAACCGCCGTGTGGAGCTGGAACGCCTTCATAGCTGCGGTGTGTGGTGACACGATGATCTGGAAGCCCTCGAGTTCGACTCCGCTGACAGCTGTGGCAGTCACCAACATCGCCCACGAGGTGATGGCCGGCAGCGGATTCGAAGGCGTCTTCAACCTGGTGATCGGATCGGGGGCAACCGTCGGCGACACGATGATCAATGACCGTCGGGTGCCGCTGATCTCGGCAACCGGCTCCTGTGGAATGGGGGAGAAGGTCGGAACGGCAGTCGCCAAGCGGCTGGGGCGCTCGCTGCTGGAACTCGGCGGCAACAACGCCATCATCGTCATGGACGACGCCGACCCGGACCTGGTCACCCGGGGGGCGCTTTTTGCCGCCGTTGGCACGGCCGGGCAGCGCTGCACGTCGTTGCGCCGCCTCATCCTGCAGCGGGGCATCTCCGATCTGCTAGCCAAACGCCTCAGCGAGGCCTACGCCTCGGTATCGATCGGCGATCCCCTCGAAGACGGCGTACTCATGGGTCCGCTGATCAACCAGAGCGCCGTCGACACCTTCGCTGCCGCAGTGGGAATTGCGCAGGAGCAGGGGGGTGAAGTTCTCTACGGCGGCAATGTGCTGGATCGCGACGGGTACTTCGTGGAGCCCACGATCATCAAGATGCCGGCCGACGCCGAGATTCTCGGAGTCGAGACCTTTGCACCGATCCTCTACCTGATCGAATTCGATGAAGTAGCGGAGGCCATTGCGATCAACAACGGTGTGACCCAGGGGTTGTCGTCGGCGATCTTCACCGATTCGGTCAAAGCTGCCGAGCGCTTCCTGTCCCACGAAGGGTCCGATTGCGGCATCGCCAACGTCAACATCGGCACGTCTGGGGCTGAGATCGGTGGAGCCTTCGGTGGTGAGAAGGAAACCGGCGGCGGCCGCGAATCCGGCTCAGACTCCTGGAAGGCCTACATGCGCCGGCAGACCGTCACCATCAACTGGAGCGACGATCTGCCGCTGGCGCAAGGCATCGAGTTCGGCTAGCCGGTCGACCTACTCGTTCAACGCAAAGGGCGGGTACTCGTCGGTGAGGCTCAGGAGCCAGGCGCTGGTGCGGGTGTACCACCGAATTGCGCCGAGGACGAAGCGGAAGATCCCCTCCGGATACTCGCCGGTTATCGCGATCGCCCAGAACGCGATGTAGGCAGCGATTCCTGCCGCAATCTGTACGAAGTACAGCACGATGAAGTGGGGGATCAGCAGGAATGCCTTGAAGAACCAGATGATGCCGGCCACGGCGAGTCCGCGGCTGCGCTCCAACGTCGGCTCAGTGATGACGACCCGGGCGTCGTAGTCCGGTTGCTCCAGGGCAAATGCCGGGTACTCATCGCGCAAGCTGCCAAACCAGGCCGTGATCCGCACGTTCCATCCGAGCGCGTTGTGCACGAAACGAGCGATTCCGGGCGAAAGCGAACCATTGAATGCAATACCCCAGTAGCCGATCCAAGCGGCCACGGCCGCCCCGACCTGAACGAACGCCAATACAAAGAAATGTGGCAGCGCCAACAGCATCTTGACCGGGATCAAGATCCCAGCGACCGCCAGCCCGCGGCTGCGTTCTCCTTCGCCGTACTCGATGGTTACATCGACCGGATACGCCATTGTCACTCCCGCTCGTTCGAGTAGCTGCGACCCTACCGGAGTAGGGCCGCACTGCCGGAGCAATCAGCCGAATCGGTACCCGACGCTGCGCACTGTCGTGATCCACGACGAGCGCTCCTCACCCAGCTTGGCCCGCAACCGTCGCACATGGACGTCCACTGTCCGTGAGCCACCGAAGTAGTCATAACCCCAAACTCTGGAGAGGATCTGATCGCGGCTCCAGACGCGCCCTGGATTCTCCACGAGGAAGCGCAGCAGTTCGTATTCCATAAATGTGAGGTCGCGCGGCTCGCCGCCGACCGTTGCCTGGTACGTGGCGGTGTTGAGTTGCAGATCGCGGAATCGGATGATGTCGTCGCCGGCGACCAGAGGGGTAGTGGTGTGAAGTCTGCCCAGGCGGACCCGCAGCTCGGTGCGATCAACCGGCGAGAGTACGAAGTCGGCAAACCCCGATTCCCCGACGATGTCGGCCGTCATGGTGCGGTCGATGAGCAACAGCACGGGCAATCCGAACTCTTCGGTCATCTTGGCCGACACTGTCAGCGATCCGCCGAGATCGGAAGTGACCTCGACGACGGCAGCGGCCCATCCACCCTCGGGAACTCGCAGCTCCAGGGAACCCATGTCCTCGACGGGCACCGGTTGGTAGCCGGCGGCAAGCAAGGCTGCGATGAGGGACTGCGTCGGTTCTGCTGGGTAGACCGCGACGAACATCACAACACCGGCAAGTACTGCTCTAGCTCGAAGCGCGAGACGTGATGCTCATAGCGTTGCCATTCCCGTCGCTTGTTGCGCAGGAACCATTCGAAGACGTGTTCGCCCAGCGTGTCCTTGACCATGGCCGATGCCTGCATGGTATCCAGGGCCTCAGCCAGGGTTGTCGGCAAGCGCTCTGCGGATCCGATCGACTCCTCATCTCCCAGTTCATATCCCTTTTCTATGCCGGTCAATCCGGCGGCAAGGATCGTCGATAGAGCCAGGTAGGGGTTGCACGCAGGGTCGGGGGCGCGGTACTCGATCCGTGTTGCGCCTGGTCGGTTACCGGCGACACTCGGGATGCGGACGACGGCGGCTTGGTTCGTGCGATCCCATGCCGAAAGCACCGGCGCATCGAATCCGGTCACCAGGCGCTTGTAGGAGTTGACCCACTGGTTGGTCACTGCCGTTATCTCCCGCCCATGTCGAATGAGGCCGGCGATGAACCCGCGTGCGATAGCCGACAAGCTGTCACTCTGTGCGTCGTCGTGGAAGGCGTTGTCCTCTCCGGCGAATAGGGACAAGTGCAAATGAAGCCCCGAGCCGTCGTGCCCTTGCAGCGGCTTCGGCATGAAGGTCGCGTAGATACCTTGTTCCATGGCCACTTCTTTGACGGCCAATCGCGTGGTCACCAGGTTGTCCGCCATCGTCAAGGCGTCGGTGTGGCGAAGATCGATCTCGTGCTGGGACGGGGAAACCTCGTGATGTGATGACTCGACCGGAATGCCAAGACGCTCCAGCGCAACGATCGTGCTGCGCCGGTACTGCTGGGCAACGTCGAGCGGGGTGAGGTCGAAGTAACCGCCACGGTCGAGGGTTTGCGGGTCCGGGCCGCTGTCGGCGAAGTAGAAATACTCGACCTCGGGACCTACGTAGAACGTGTAGCCGAGGCTGCGAGCTCGCTCCAGGTTCTTGCGCAGCACCCAGCGGGGATCGCCCTGAAACGGCTCGCCGTCTGGGGTGACGATGTCACAGAACATCCGGGCCACGCTGGCGTCACCCGAGTTGAAGGGGAGGATCTGAAATGTCGTGGGATCTGGCTGAGCCAGCATGTCCGACTCTTGATCGCGGGAGAATCCGTCGATCGCCGATCCATCGAATCTCATTCCGTTGGCAAATGCGGACTCCAGCTCGGCCGGGGTGATCGCAAACGACTTCAGAAACCCGAGTATGTCGGTGAACCACAGCCGGATGAAGCGCACACCGCGCTCCTCGACGGTCCTCAATACGTATTCCTCTTGCCGTTGCATGTCACCTCCGGAAGCGATGGTAAGCCAGGTTGAGCGCCGAGAACAGCCCGAATCGCAACCGAAACACAGCGTTCACATTCCTGTTACTCGAAGGAAACCCTCGATTGACATACTGCCGGCACCGGACTCCTCATTCTTTGCGGGTTGTCCGGCGTGTTGTTATGTGAAGGAGCCAAGAACATGGTTTACAGGGCCGAGTACATCTGGATCGATGGCCAGAAACCGACCGCCAAGCTGCGGTCCAAGACCAAGATCGTCCCCGATGCTGATTCGCCACCGGTGTGGGGTTTCGACGGATCGAGTACCGAACAGGCGCCGGGCGAGTCCTCGGACTGCGTGCTCAACCCTGTGCGGGTTGTGCCCGATCCGATTCGTGGCGGCAATGACAAGCTCGTCATGTGTGAGGTCCTCAACACGGACATGACCCCGCACGAGAGCAACACCCGGGCTCAGGCTGCCGAGATGGCCGAGAAGTACGCCTCACATGAACCGCTGTTCGGTATCGAGCAGGAGTACACCTTCTTCAAGGACGGCCGCCCCCACGGCTGGCCGGCGGGCGGCTTTCCGGCTCCCCAGGGTGGCTACTACTGCGGAGTAGGCGCCGACGAGATCTGGGGTCGCGACGTGGTCGAGCACCACACCGAGGCCTGTATCGCAGCCGGGTTGAACATCTCCGGCACCAACGCCGAGGTGATGATCGGTCAGTGGGAATTCCAGATCGGTCCAGCCGACGGTGTCACCGTCTCTGACGAGATCTGGCTGGCCCGCTGGTTGCTCTATCGCATCGCAGAGGATTACGACATCTCCGCTCACCTCATGCCGAAGCCGGTACAGGGCGATTGGAACGGTGCCGGAGCGCACACCAACTTCTCGACTGCCGAGATGCGGGAGAACTACGACGCGATCATCGCTGCGTGCGAGGCGCTTGGGAAGAAGGCGGATTATCACATCAAGCAATACGGCGCTGGTATAGAGCAGCGGCTAACCGGTCTCCATGAGACGGCACCGTGGACCGAGTACCACTACGGCGTCTCCGATCGGGGTGCGTCAGTGCGGATTCCGTGGCAGGTTGCCCGCGATGGAAAGGGCTACATCGAGGATCGGCGTCCCAACGCCAACATGGACCCCTACGTGGTAACGGCATTGATCACAGATACGGTCTGTAGTGAGCTCGAGTCCTAACGCTCACTCGATAACACGACGGTAGGACCTCTTCCTCCCGGACAAAGAAGACGGGGCCAAGTGGCCCCGTCTTCTGCATTGTTTTGCGTCTCGCTACTGCTCGGAAGCGGCTTCCTGGGCGGCGTCGATCGCCTGGTCGAAGGTAGCCGCAGCAATGTTGTAATCATCGAGTGCCGCCAGCCGCTTCTCTGGACCCGAGGTGTTGACCAGACCATCGAACATGTCGTCGGCCGCCTTCTGCATGGCGGCTGCCGACGTCGTTACATCGCTCCACTTCTCCATGGCAGCCGATGGGACGACGACCGCGCCGACCTCTTCCACGAAGCCGGCAGTGTCGACACGCAGGGTGCTCATGAGATCTCGCGTCGCCCCGTAGCCGGTGATATCCGGGTACTCATCGTTGATGGTGTTCGCCTGTGATCGCAGATCGACGCCGGTTGCCGCCAGCGCGTCGGCGTTGGTATTGAAGGCCACGATCTCGGGCGGCAGTGTGGTGGTGGTTGTCTCTGCGGGCGGTTCGGTCGTGGTCGTCGTTGTGCCTGCCGCCACTGTTGTCGTCACCTTGGTTTCGGCGGCGGGGAGGTTGTTGACGAACGTGTAGGTGAACGCCACGAGGGCGAGAACCACCAGTGGCAGAATCCACCGGCCGTGCTTGGGGTCTTCCTTGCTCACGCGCCAAAAGATAGTCACTCTCCTGGCTTGTGCCATTTCATCTCGACGAGCATTAGCCTGCCCGGGATGGACATAAACAATCGGGTTGCAGTTGTCACAGGCGGTGCCAGACGAGTGGGTCGGGCCATCGCGCTAGCGCTTGCCGACGCGGGCGCCAGTGTCTTCGTGCACTACAACAGCTCGGCGGGCCCTGCCGAGGAAACGCTGGCCGAGATCGAGCGACGAGGAGGACGAGGGGCCATCGGTGCAGTGAACCTTGGCCACCCTGAGGTGGCCGCGGATCTCATCGCCATGGCGACCGAGGCGCTGGGCGAGGTTTCGATCCTGGTCAACTCGGCCTCCGGGTTTGCCACCGACACAATCGACGATGTCGACCTCGCAGGTTGGAAACGCAGCCACGACCTGACGCTGGCTTCTCCGGTCTTCCTGACCCAGGCGTTTGCGGCAGCTCTGGGGGAGGATTCGCCGGGGGCGGTGCTCAACGTCACCGATGTCCGCACCCAGACGCCATATCTGAAGCACTTTTCGTATGTGATTGCCAAGGGAGGTCTGGATACGTTCACCAGGGCCGCCGCGGTTGCACTGGCGCCTCGCATCAGGGTCAATGCCGTAGCCCTTGGCGTGATCCTGCCCCCACCTGGTGAGGATGCTGCGTACGTCGAGGGCCTTGCTGCTGATCTGCCGTTGCAGAGAGTGGGCGGCACCGATCCTGTGGTGGCGGCTGCACTTCATCTAATCCAGAACGACTTCGTAACCGGTGAGATCATCCGTCTCGACGGCGGCGCCCACCTGACGTAGGTCCTCTCCTTTCTTGCGTAACCAGCGGCTCATATCGGCCGCCAGTTACGCAGGAACGGTTTCCGTCGACACAGAGTTCTATTCCATCAAACTCCAAGCCGATTTCATCGGCCGAGTTCGAAGGTGTCCCCCTCGGCTGCAACGCCCATACCGGAGCGGATCACGCGGATGTACTCGTCGCTGTCGGGGCGGAGCAGCGGGTTCGTGTGGTTGAGATGGGTGAAGCGGATCTTGGCCCTTGCGGTGTCCTCGAGCGGCGCAAACCGGCGCAGCGAGTCGACGACCGTGGGATGGGCGATCGCTGCCTGATCCCGGTCGGGTAGCTCGTCACTGCTGAAGAAGGTCGCGTCGAGGAGGGCGACGTCGACGGTCACCAGGTGTTGCTCGATGGGGTAGTCCCACCCGTCCCAGCTGTCGGTGTCGGGCACATAGAGCAGGCTGTGGCCGGGGCCCTCGACACGCCATCCAACGGTTTCGCTGTATTCATCGCGATGAGGTACCTGAAATGCCTCCGCCCGCAGACGAGAGCCGAGAAGGATCGTTCCATCGGTCTGGCGGAGGTCGATGTTTCCTGCCGTGATCAGCTGGTTCCACGGCCCGTTGGATGCCAGGAAGGCGCTCATACCTGGTGCAGCCCATACTGGGAGCTGCGTCGTATTCATGGCCTCGCGGCCAAGGAATACCAGCCCCGTGTAGTGGCCGATGTGGGCGTGTGTCAGCAGGACTCCGGCCAACTCGACTCCCAGAGCGTCGATACGGGCGAGGTGATGCGGGAAATCCGGGCCGACATCGAGCAACCAGGCGCGCCCGTCATCGATCACTGCGACACAGGTTGTCAGATGCGGTCTCACCTCCGAACCGAGGCAGCAGGCCTGATGACAGCCGGGCTGGGGGTGGCCACCGTCCTGAGCGACACCGAGCACCAGGGCGTATGGCTCCGCCGCCATCAGTCGAACAACCTCACGAACAAGCCCGAGCTGATCTTCGGCAGGAACCAAGTCGACTTGGGTGGCATTACCAAGCCTTTGTCTGCGACCGCAGCAACCTGCGACATCCTCGTTGGGTGCACGATGAAGAAGGCGGCGCACTTCTGGCCGGCTATGTACTCGAGGGGCACTGTGCCGGGTATGTACTCCAGCCGCTCGCTGGTGCGCGGATCGTTGATTCCAAGAATCGGTCCCAAGATCAGGTTGTTCAGCAGGACTACGTCGAGCCCGCCGTATGGATCGTCGGACGATCGGAGCGCGTCGGGAACAGTGACCCGGTACCACTTGTCGCCGACGAGCATCCCAAAGATCCCCGGCTGCTCCGGCCGAGCATCCTCGGGGTCGTCTGTGCGTAGCCGCTCCACCTGAAGACGCTCACTCACCCGTTGCACGAATTCGACATCGGTCAGCCCGGCCAGGTCCGCAACGCGACGGTTGTATTCAACGAGCTTGAGTTGTTGCGACGGGTAGATGACTCCCATCACATAGTTGAAGGACTCGAACCCGGTCGCATTGGGATGGGCCGCGGCGATCTCGCGGGCCAGCGCAGCGCCGGCAGCAGCGCGATGATGGCCATCGGTTATGTAGAGCGCCTCGATGTTGTGCAGACAGGCTTCGAGCTCGGCTTCGGTCTCTTCGCCGACAACCTTCCAGACGCTCTGCTGCACTCCGTCCTGACCGAGGAAATCCAGGATTGGTTCTTCGGCGGTGAGGCGGTCGATCAGTGCGTTGATGCCCGCATGCCGGTACGTCATACACATCGGGTAGGAGTTGGCTTGCATCCGCTTCAGAGCGTCGACCAACTTCGCCTCGGCTTCGGGACGAGTGTGCTCATGCCGCTTGATCAATCCCCTGTCGTACGCCGATGCATCCACTTCGCCGACGATTCCGGTTTGTGTGCGGTAGCCATCCGAGACCCGGTATACGTAATAGGAAGGCTCGTCGTGGTAGTCGTAGATCCCTCGCGAGATCATGATGTTGAGGCGTTCCCGTCCTACCGGCGTCGCCATTTCGGGGCATTCGCCCTCGCAGGGGATGACATCCCGCATCACCAACTCGAAGCTGTACGGGTTGGTTGCCTCCAGCGTCTCCCAGTAGCCGGCCGGCACCACTGACTTGGGAACGACCGCTACTTTTGGAGCGTATTCCGGCGTTGGTAAGTAGATCTTGGTGGGTCGGACGAACGGCCTGGCCGAGTTCATCGTCGCGACACCGAAACCGCAATGACGTTCTCGACTGCTTCCAGTTTCTTGACAAGCTCATCGTCGACGGTGCCCACCACGTGGATTACTGCCGAGCCGGCCGTGCGTCCGCTCAGTATGAAGTTCTCCATGTCTTCCACGTTGACCCCGGCTTCGCGCAGCGTGCCGAGCACCCCCGCCAAGACCCCGACACGATTGAAGTGACGAATGGTCACCGTCATCGCGGTACCGCCGATCTCGCCGAGGTTGACGCAGTTGAGCAGTTCGCCGTCCTGGAAAGACTCGATGGCGTCGATGACGGCATCGGCAATGGCGACCTGAGCCTGGTTGGTGGATGCCCCGATGTGATGGGTGCCGTAGACCCGAGGATGGAGGGCCAGGGAAGACGCAAAGTCAGCATCGCCGGATCCCGGCTCACCTTTGTAGACATCGAGCCCGACGCGAAGATCCTTCTCCTCGATTACTTCGAGAAGTGCTTCCTCGTCGATAACGGTGCCCCGCGCTGTGTTGATGATGACGGTTCCGGGGCGCATCAGGGCTAACAGCTCGCGGGATACCAAGCCTTCAGTTTCGGGGGTGGCCGGAACGTGGAATGTGAGGACGTCACAGCTTGCCGCCAGCGACTCGAGATCGGGCTCGAACCGGGCTCCCAGGTGCTTCAGGGCCTGCAGCCGGGCGGGGTCGCGATTGGGACGGTCGACTACTGCGACTTCCATGTCGAAAGCAGCTGCCCGTTTGGCTACCTCCAAGCCAATGGCCCCCAGCCCGACAATCCCGACCGATCGGCCGGCGAGGCCCTTGGTCCTGGCGTACTTCTTCTTCTTCCACTTGCCCTTGCGCAGGTCGCGGACCTGATCAGGGATATTGCGGTCGATGGCCATGATCAATCCCATGGCGAGTTCGGCCACCGCGACGGCGTTCTTGCCCGGCGTGTTACAGACGAATATGCCCGCCTCGGCTGCCTTCTCCAGCGCAATCGTGTTGACACCGGCGCCTGCTCGGATAACGAGATTCAGCTTGTCGGCAGCACCGATCGTCTCTTCGCTGACTCTGGTCGAGCGCACTACGAGGACGTTGAATCCTGCGATTGCCTCGGGTAGGTCCGACTTGGTTAGATCGGGTTGGAGGCTTACTTCGTGTCCGGCGTTGCGCAGCCGATCGATGTGTTCTTCGGAGAATTTGTCCGCTATCAGGACTTTCACAGCCTCGCTCCCATGGTCACAGTTTCACCTTACGCGCCCTCCGCAGCATTCATCTTTACACTTCGTTCAACAGGTACCAAGTGCGCCGTCGACGGCGCCAATGAATCGAGACATCATGACTCAGAGAATCTCTCCGGTGCCGTCTGACTTGGACGTCGCACAGGCGGCGGCGATCCGACCCATCACCGAGATATCCGATCGGCTCGGAATCGACCGCCGGCACCTCATCCCCTACGGACACGACAAGGCAAAAGTGCACCTCGATGTCTTGCAGGACATAGCCGGCCGGCCGCGGGGCAAGTACATAGACGTGACGGCGATAACTCCGACGCCGTTGGGTGAGGGCAAGACGACGACCGTCGTCGGCCTGGTTCAGGGTCTGGGCCGACTCGGGCATGAGGCCATTGCCGCGATCCGTCAGCCATCCCTTGGTCCCACGTTCGGCATCAAGGGCGGCGCCGCCGGCGGTGGCTACAGCCAGATCGTCCCGATGGAGGATTTCAACCTGCACCTCACCGGTGACAACCACGCGATAGCAGCGGCCCACAACCTAGCTGCGGCCGCCATCGAAGCCCGCTGGTACCACGAGGCTCAGAGCAGCGATGAGGATCTGGCGGCGCGTGGTCTGAATCGGATCTCTATCGACCCCTATTCGATCCAGTGGAGGCGGGTGGCCGACGTCAACGACCGTTCCCTGCGGAATGTCATCGTCGGGATGGGCGGCAAGCCCGACGGCAAGCCGCGCGAGGCCGGCTTCGACATCACCGTTGCCAGCGAGCTCATGGCCATCCTCGCTCTCGTCGATGGAGCGGACTACTCGACAGCACTGGCCAACCTGCGGCGCCGGGTAGGCAATGTCATTGTCGGCTACTCGAAGGGCAACGAACCGGTGACTCTCGAAGACATCGAGGTTGCCGGTGCGGTGGCCGT
>JASJEG010000077.1 GCA_030064765.1 Acidimicrobiia bacterium
AGCGCATTCGAGATCGCGATCGCGATTCGCGCCATACCCCCTCCAACCACACACGCACCTGCAACGCAGTTGCTGATGTATACATGTAAACAACGAGGTACCTGATGGACCTCGATCGCGGTGCCCTAGCGAACCTGGACCGACGGCTGCTCGCTGAGCTCGACCGGGAAGAGCAATTTCGGATGGTGCGTGTGCCGATGTCGCCGGCCAAGTGGTCGACGTGGAAACGCTACTGCGGCACTGCAAAGGTCTCGATGGGTCGAGCCATCGTTGTGTTGATCGACCAGGAGCTGGCAACCGCAGCCGACACCTCAGGTGACAATTCTCCGGTGCTGGCGGAGCGAGCACGTGAGCAACTGGCAAGACGAAAGGCTGAGGTTGCCAATCGGGAAAGAGCGGTATCTGCGGCCGAACAGAGGCAGCGTGGCACAAGAGAGCGCCTTCGTCGTTGGGAGGCCGAGCTTCAGACACTGGCGCAGCGGGTCGAGCTGACAGCGAAGCTAGCCGGCCAGCGCCGTGATGCCACCCCGAAGGTGGGATGCAACGAACGCTGCCCGTGTGGGTCGGGGCTGAAGTACAAGCACTGCCACGGTCTGACGGGACGGCCACCCAACACTGTTCCCAGATAACGGGTTGCTAGCGCCGATTGCCGGTTATGGGCGGGGGTGTCAGGGAGCGTATCGGGTCATCCCGGAGGAGATGTCGGCGGCTCGCGGAGCGCACATGTCCTCGATTACTGTCAAATCGAGGGTGTTCTCATCGGCTACTTCCACCCCATAGCTTCCTAGTTCTTCCCCTCCGCAGCCGAAGCCTGGGTCGGAGATGACTGTCAGGGTCTCACCGTCGAAGGTGAACGTCCCCTCGTCTGTGGAGGCTTCGATATCCGGGTTTGACTTTGCTGTCCAAGAGCCGTCCTCGTTGAAGGTCTGGTACTTGCCTTCCAGCTCGGTGACCCATGTGCCGTAGATCACGTCTGAGTCAGCAGAGTCGGCATCGCCACAGCCTGCGAAAGGAAGGACCAGGGCTATGAGCGCCAACGTTGCAATGGTTCTACGCATAACTCCCCCAAGCAGTTCCACCTGCATGATTTCACAGCCCGTTCCGGATCGCAAGGGCCGAAAGCCACAACCGCCGCCCGTCCTGTATCGGCACCTCCGCGAGTGGTGCGACAAGGGGGTCTGTAGATGCTGAGGGCGAGTCACGTGGTTGTCGGACAGCGAGCCGTCGGGCAGACTGGGATCGATGACGGAGTTTGACTACCGGGCTCTACGTCGGCGGCGTCGCATCTACGCGGTTCGTGCCGGAACTGGGTTTGAGGGTTTCATCGTGGGGTCTTGGCAACACGCGTTTCAAGCCTTGCTCCGCCCATTCGGCATTCCGGTGGTGGTCGCGACGATTGTCGCCACCGTAGGCTTTGCCTCGATCGCTGGAGCCATCATTCTGCGGGGCGGGCTTCCCAGCAACGCTGCGGCCTTCAGCGCTGCGCTGGTTTCGGGGTTGTGGCTCATTGGAAGCGTGATCTCCTTTGCGTGGGGCATGAGGAGGGCACGCGCCATGCCTCCTGGTCCACCGGGGAATGGTCCCCGTGCATCCGGGGTGCGCGAACCGCGGCGCCGTCCGCCAGACCCAGGCGTCCTGGCGGTTGAGATCGACGGGACGCAGCATGCCGCAGACTGATCCTTGGACGACGTAGCCAAGACACATGCACCCACCGTGTGTGGCGCCGGTCAACGATCCAGATCGATAGCACCCGCATCGTCAAGCAGCACCTAGCGGCACCTCAAACAGTGTGTGCGCTTTGGCCGGGCGCTGACTATCCACACACCCGTTTCGTGCTCTGGTCGGTGTTCACAACCACCAGATCCAGGATTCTCCCGTGATTGGCGGATTGGTGAGGAACTTGCGGAGCGAGGCGATGAGGTTCCCTGGGTAGGCGAGTGTCGCCCGGTTGAATCGTTTCGGGTTGGTGAAGATCAGACCGGAGTGTGTTCTGTGTTCATCGACCCAGCGAGTGGCGAGCGGCATGAAGTCGGCGACGTTCTCGGTGACGAGCGCTTGTTGTTCGGTGGTGGCGTAGGCGAGGAGTTCTTCGTCAGACATGCCGCGCAGTTCCGTTTGGGCGGCTACCGAAACGACATCGAAGGATTCGCCGGTGAGTTCGACAGCAACGCTCGGAGCGTGCATCTCGTCGAGGAGGAGTTTCACCGTTCCAGCAGCTCGCGCTGGCGTCGCCACGACGCTTCGACCTTGTCGGCGAGACGGGAACGGTCGGCGAGCGTTTCGTCGATCTCGTCGGTGTAGTCGGCGTAGTAGGCCACCGCCGCGTCGATCAGTGAGACCGGTACGCCGAGTAGGTCTGCGGCGCGTGAGCGACGCTCGGCCACGGGAACGTCTCCACCGACGATTGTTCCGACTACGTCGGCTACTTCGGGTCCGCCGACGAGGACTGGTCGCCTTCCCGAGGGGCCGTCTCGGAATACGACCATGGGGTGGGCTTCCATGCGGAGGCCTTCGTCGATGAGTCGTTGCGCCAGTGTGGACACTCCAACGTCGTGTTGGTGCGCGCTGGCTTTGAGTCGCTGGTGGAGCGGCTCGTCTGAGAATCGGATCGAAACAACAGTCATGACTACAGCGTAGTCAGATGTCGCCACAATGCATAGAGGGTTCCCATCGTGGGAGAGATGTTGGATCTCGGGGCGCGCTGGGGGCGCGAAAGGACGAAAGACGACCGAAAACAACGGAAGACACCGGGCATTGATCAATACCCGGAATCGTCAATGAATACGGGGCCATTTGCCTGATCCCGCTGTCGCAGCTGACATCCCGAGAATCGCCCCGAAAACCCCTGGGCCGCCCTCTCAAGGCGGTAACGCCGGCTCAAATCCGGTCGGGGCTACGGCTGTCCGCCGTTGGCGGAGAGCTTGGCAAGAAGCCTCGCGGTGCGGGGGCTTCTGCGTTTCCGATCTGTTCTGGCAGGGGCGGCGTTTCGCCGCGCTCCCTCTCCTGCTGGCAAGGCGGTAACGCCGGCGTGGCCAACGGCTAGGGACGCGCAAACGAGAGTATCTCCTCCGGCGTCCGCTTGTCGAACAACGCGCCGAGATGGTCCTTGCCCTCGTAGAGCCTGAACGTGGAGTTGGGGATGAGGTCAGCAGTCTGCTGGTACACCTCTCTTGGCACCATCTTGTCCCGGTCCCCACACACCAGAAGCACCGGCACCGAGATTGAGGGCAGGATTTCCCGGCCGTCGAACGCACTGAGCGCCTCGGCGCCAACCACGAGGTCACTGGAGCCGGCCGACAGGACCACCCGCCCCATTACCCATGCCAAGAGACGGGCGACACTGGGCGGGCGGATGCTGGGAAACATAAAGCTCACCATGACGGCGGCCGCATCGGTCCTGCGTCCAGCATCGAGCAACCTCACCGACTCCAGGTCGGCCGCCTTATACGCCCCATCCAGCGTGTAGCCGGCGACAACGATCGCGATGTGCTCGAAGAGTTCAGGGTGTCGGGCGGCCAGGCAGAAGCCAACCATGCCCCCGCCCGAATCCCCGACGACAAGGTCGACCTTCCCGCCGAACTCCTCGACGATCAACCCGGCGTAGTCCTCAGCCATGTCCGCAAGACTGCAACCCTGCGGCAGATTCGGCTTCTGGCCAACAAGGAAGATGGTGTACCCGGCCTCAACAAAAGGACGGAGCATCCGCTTCATCATCACCAGGTAGCCGCTTCTCGGCACGTCCCCATCAGGGTCGCTGGGCCCGACATGACCGGTGTGACTCGGGTCAGGAATCCACATGACCGACTTCGCTCCCGAACCGAACCGCAGATAGCCCATTCCGTTGGGGAACGTGTCCGCTACCACCTCATGCTTCCTGCGGCGCCGACCACAGGACGCGACAACGCCGATTACGGCAATGGCCAGCGCTCCACCGATTGCCACAGCACGTTTATGCACGGTGCACGGTCCCATCACCCTGCTGATTGAATTGTCGCTCAGAACCCAAGTCCGAGTCGCTACGACCCAACAGTACACCCCACCACTCACCTGCAGCAGAGTCAACTCGGCGCCGACCCTGGTCTTATCGGCCTTGTACCGGGGCGGTGGAGACGGCGAGCAGAAAGCCCAGGACGATGTTGGACGCGACCCTGGAGGCAGAGGGGTAGACGTGCCACTTGCCTGGAACAGGGGAGAGGCCGGCCGCCGCGGACAACTAGTGAGTTCGGCCGGCGGCTCGCCGCCAGTGCTGGTCCGAGCCGTCCGCAGTGTCGGTCGCGGCAAGCACCGCCTTCACCTCGTGGGGGTAGAGGATGCTGACCAGGCAGAACTCGTTGCCGAATGGGTCACACATGACGGCCCAGTCGATGGCGGGGGGTTCGCCCTCAAACGATCCCGGTCGCGGGTAGATGCTTGGAGCCTTCTTCACGGACCCGCCCAGGGTCTCGACCTGTGCAATCGCGTCGTCAACGTCGGCGACGTGGATGTCGATGTGGGACCGGTTGGCGGCATCATCCTTCGGCCGGTCGACCTTCTGCAGGATGATCTCGTGCTGCCAGGGGTCGGGCCGACCGAGGTAGGAGAAGCGGTCGGTCCAGTGGCGGCGATAGGTTCCCGTGGACGGTGGGGCACCGATCACAGGCAGGCCGGTGAGTTCCGAGTAGAAGGCCTCAGCGATCTCGAGGTCCGCGACGTCGATGACATGGCAGCGCAGCTTCCCGATTCCCATGGCGGCATGCTACCCAACCGGCATTCCCGACGGCTGCCGCCGGGGTGACGCTCGGGCAGCAACTCGGGGGTGGGGGGCCGTGCCGCCGGCCCTACGCTGCTTGACGACAGCAATTACACGTATTATGTTTCGTGTATAGTCTATCGTGGGTGCAGAAGGAGAGTGAGATGAGTTTCGATCCGACGGCTCTCCTGCTCGTTCTTCTAGCTGCGCTCGGCGGGGGGTGGGTGGCACGGCGTCTGGGCTACCCCTCGATCCTCGGCGAGCTCGCCGCCGGCATCGTGCTCGGCCCGCCGCTGCTGGGGCTTCTGTCCACGGACGATGCCATCTCGGTCATCGGCAAACTGGGCGTGACCCTGCTGATGCTGTACATAGGGCTCCACCTCGATCCCTCGTCACTGGGGAAGGCCTCTCGTCCTGGTCTGTATGCCGCTCTCGGTGGTTTCCTCGTTCCGGCAGCACTCGGGTTCGGTCTGATGATGTTCATCGACGGCGATGCGGTGGCCGCCTCATTCGTTGCGGTGGCGATGGGCGTCACGTCGCTGGCAACCAAGTCACGGATCCTCGTCGATCTCGGAATCCTCAACACTCGAATCGCTCACGTCCTGATGGCCGGGGCGTTGTTCTCGGATGTTGCCGCCCTGGTGCTGTTTGCTGCCTTACTGGGGCTCGCCGCCGCCGGGACCATCGTGCTCTCCGGCATCATCACGACCGTTGTCCAGGCGGCGCTGTTCCTCGCCGGTGCGTGGTTGGTCGGCGGATGGTTGTTCCCCAAACTCGGTCCGATGGTCGCCCGTCGCAAACTGGACACCTCCGTGCTGTTCATCGGCGTTGTCGGGGTCGGTTTGGCATTCGCCGCTGCCGCCGAGGCGGCCGGACTGCACGGGATACTGGGAGCGTTCCTCGCCGGTCTCTTCATCCGTGATGGCGTGCTGAGCCACTCCCAGCTGAGCTCAATCGAGAGTCGCGCCCGCAATGTCTCCGTCGGGTTGCTTGCCCCAGTCTTCTTCGTCACCGCCGGATTCAAGGTGTCGTTCGATGTGTTCACAGACTCGTTCCTGCTCGTTCTTGCAGTTGTGGCGTTGGCCACAGTGGGCAAGATCGTCGGAACTGCACTGTTCTATGTGCCAACCGGCTACGGCTTCCGCGAGGGCGTTGCGGTCGGAGCGGGGATGAATGGCCGTGGGGCAGTCGAAATCATCGTCGCGGAAATCGCTCTCAGTGCCGGCATCATTGATGCCCGCATCTTCTCGATTCTCGTCTTCATGGCGGTGTTCACAACGGCGACGGTCCCGGTGCTGCTAACCAAGTCGATCGAGTGGCTGCGCCGGCACGGAGAGTTGGTGGCCGATGACCGCAATGGGGTCCTCTTTGTCGGCGCCGGACCTGTAGCGCTACGGATGGCCTCGCTGCTGGCGGAGCATCATGCGGTGACGCTGATCGATACCAATGCAGACCATGGCCGGGATGCAATCGGGCTCGGCCTGGCATTCGTAAAAGGCAATGCCCTCGACGAGGACATCATGGAAGAGGCGGGTGCGGGCGACGCGAATACCGTCATCGTGGTAACCCCAAATGCCGAGGTGAATCTGCTTGCTGCGCAACTCGCCACGCGACGCTTCGGGATTCCTGCGGTATACGCCGCCATGCCCGACGAGGCTTCGCAGAGCATGTTGCGGTTGCTCGATGACCTCGGCGCAGAGCTTCTGTTCGGTCGTCAGATCGACCTGGCCGAGTGGGACGTGGCCGTCTCGCACAAAGCCGCATTGGACCTCTCGTATGAACTCGCTGATCCTGAGGAAATCGTGCGCCACCCGCACCATCACACAGACCGTTCGACCTTGTCGAGTCTCCCATTGGTAGTCCGGTCTGAGCACAGCGTTGATGTCTTCTCAGCGAGCAGGACCGTCAAGGAAGACGAGCAGGTAGTGGCCTTGGGTAAGGCGCCCGAGGCGACTCGGAGTGTTGCCTTCCGGCCGGAGATGGGATAACCCCTCTCCAAGGAGCGATAGCCGGGAGTAGGAGCAAGAAGACCCGCAGGGATTCGCCGCGTTCCCATCCCTCTGGCAGGAGGCCGACACTGCATCCGTTGCCGGAGTCAGCTGGCAAACGGCGACGCCGTCTCTGTTTGGGTCAACGAATTGGCTGTAGCCGGAGCAGTGGAGCCTGGCTTGGCGGCACCAGCGCATGGCTGGGTCTCCTGGTCGTCCGGTGCGGCGGCGGCTCTGCAAAGGGCGAAGGCAAACAAGAGTGCAACGAAGTAGGCGCCACCGCCGACAAGCCAGATGCTCATTTTATCCTCCGGCATGCCTATCGGCGCTTTGCCTTCAGATCTGTAGCAACTGGGTCTTTGGGCCAGGCCCCCGAAACCCGAAGCCGCACAGCTTCATTGCGAGTTCTGCCGGGGGGTCAGCGGCAGCGCGGTTCCACTAGAGGGGTAGCGGACCGATGGAAGCTGCAACCGCTGGGTTTCCCGCCAGTGGGGCGACGTAGCGCAGGATGGCGGCGAAGTGGATAGCGGACGCCGTAACAACGAGTACGTGAAACAGCTCATGAGCCGAGAACACGCGGGGCCACAGGCGGGGCCGGCTTGTGGCCACGATGACCATGCCCAGTGTGTACACAACACCGCCGGCCGCTATAAGATAAACGAGGGCAGCTCCGGCGCGACTTGCCATTGGGACCATCAACGGGAGACCTAGCCAGCCCAGAGTCACCATCATCCCGATTGAGAGATGGAAGCGCTGGTTACGAACAAAGAGATGGTGGCTCACCCCGAGCAGCGCGATCGACCAAGCGACGCCGAGGCTGACGAAGCGGAGCCAGCCGTCAAACACGATCATCCCGATCGGCGTATAGGTGGAAGCGATCAAGACGAAGATCATGGCGTGGTCAATCCGTTGCATCCGCTTCTTCCACGCCTCTTCCCATGGAATCGAGTGGTACAACGAGCTGGTCGTGTACAGCGCAAGAAGGCCGATTCCGTAGACGACCATTGCGACTTGCCCCGCCACCGTCGAAGCCCGGATGACCAGGACCACGGTACCCACCAGCGACAGCACGGCGGCTGAACCGTGGAGAAACCCCCGAACCGGGTTTTGCATTCTTCCCAAGGTGATTCGGCTGTGCATTCGTGCAAGTCCTGACTGTGGTGACGGAATCGCGCCGATGCACTGACCGCCGGTAGCGGGGAGCGTAGTCGGCTCGTTGGCGTAGCGGCTGGCTTTTTCCCCCAGCTCATTGGGAACGCTATTCCCTCCGAAGCCCGCTAGACGGATAATGGAGGGGAGCATCGAGGAGCATGCGATGGCCACGTGTCCACTCCCGAAGCATCCCTGCGAATGCGGATCTCACGATGAGATCCCGGAGCTAGCGCAACTCGAAGGCGCCCACCTGCTCGCCAACGAGTCGCGTGAATTCCTCACTGGATGCGGATTCTCGGACAAGCACATTCTCGAGTGGGCTCTTTGCTACATCGCGGAAGAGGGATCCGGTGACGTCGAGTCGTTCATCGCCTGGATCCACGACTGCGAGAGCGAACTGGTCCAGTAGTTCCGGGTTGCGTGCATTGCCGGCAACGCGGTGGGCGAAGCTCTTTCTTCCGACGGTTCAACTCGAACTTGCCGCTCGAGTGAGGATCACGCCTTGCCGTAGACCGGGATAGCGGCGCCGTTGATCACCTCGGATCCAGGGCTCAGCAGGAAGTCGAGCACTGCGGCAATCTCCGACGGCTTGGGCCAGTGCATGTAGTCGGCATAGGGCAGCGCTGAACGCGTGGCTTGAGTATCGATAACCGACGGCACCAGCACGTTGGCGGTCAGGTTGGTGTCGTCAAGTTCGGTGGCCAACGACTGGACCATCGACATCACAGCAGCCTTCGAGGCATTGAACGCCGCCTGCCCGGCAGGGTTCTCGATCGCCGCTCGCGATCCGATGGCAATCAAACGACCCCAGTCGGCATCCAGCATGTGCGGCAACGCCGCACGCAGTGCGTAGAAAGTCGAGCGCAGGTTGAGATCGAGCATCCGATCGAAGCGCACGGTGTCGGTTTCTGCCAGATCGCGACCGCCGGCCCAACCACCGACCAATGCGGCTACCACATTGATACCGCCAAACGTCTCCGCTGCCTCCTTCATCACCGCCTCGACGGCCTCGGCATCGGTACAGTCACAGCGGCGCAGCATCAGCTGTTCTTCATCTAAACCGAACTCGTCTTCGAGCCGGCGCGCCTCCTCCGGGATCAGGTAGGTGACGGCGATCTTGAAGTTGCGCCGGATCAAGTAGGGGAGCAACGCTCGGCCCAAACCGCCGGTGCCTCCGGTGACTACAGCTACGTTCTCCTGCATACGGATACCCTAGTGTCCCGTCGGGTTCCCGCCCTATCGGCGTGTAACCGAGATACCGGTTGCGGCCAACTCGTCGAGCAATGGGTCTGCCGGAGCCACTGCAGTCATGGCTGCGGCGCCCCGGAAGTCGACGTCTCCTCGCAGGATGAGGTCGCACAGTGCAGTAGCCGGGAACGCCGTGGTCCGAGCCAGCGCCGAATGGGTGCCGTCATGTACGTCTTCGATCTCGAGCGTGGTTACGGCGGTGCCCAACCTCATCTCCACCCGTACCAGCACCACGTCCGGCGCGCCGGCAGGCAGATTCGCCGCCAGCAGGTCGAGGAGTACGGATCGGGGGGCAACTGTGGCGTTGTCGACTCGACGAGGCTCCTCGTCGAACAGACCCAGTTCCCGCATTGCGTGGAAGATGACTCCATGACCGGGATAGCGCAACGTCTTGTATTCGAGCTGCTGCACCCTGCCGGCGTAGTCCTGGCACATGGTCGAAGTGCCGCCCGCCGTCGAGAAGGCCTCTAGCGGGCCCCATCGGTCCCAGGTGACGTCCTCGAACCGGGTGAGCGGGTCGACCGTCCGAACCGCACCGTCTTCGATGACCTCACATGGTTCGGCGTACTCGTTGATGAGTCCGCCTGGGTAGAAGGCCAGTTGGTAGTTGAGCGCACCCGTCGGCTGCTGCGGTAGACAACCCACACGGATCTGCACGCTGTCTACGTGGGACGCCGCGGAACCTTCGATCAACCCGGTGGCCATCACATTGGCCACACCCGGAGCGAGGCCGCAATCGGGGACAACGGCGACGCCGGCCGCCGCGGCTGCTGAATCCAATCGAACCTGATGCTTCACGATCGTGGGGTTGCCGCCAAAGTCGAAATAGTGGCAACCCGCATCCACTGCGGTGGCGGCCAGGCTCACGCCGAACGAGTAAGGGACCGCCGAGATCACTGCAGCCCGGCCGCTCATCAGATCGCGCACTGCAGGCTCGTCGGCAACATCGACGGTTGCGGAACCGATCGACAGGATTCGGGCAGCCTGTTCGGCGGCGACGCTATCGACATCGGCGATCGTCACGCCGTACCCGCGTCGCTTGAGATCCCAGGCGGCGGCTCGGCCGACGATCCCGGCTCCCAGCACCAGAGTGTCATGAGTGTCTTTCACGGTGTGATCCTCTTGAATGACTCAGCGAGACCCAACCCAGCGGGCTTGCCTTGTTCGCCCGCCCAGCTGCGCATCCGGGCTACGAAGGAGTCTCTCTTGTCGTCTGCTTGCTCAGCTCCTCCCATGGTCGTCGTGCCCTGAGACGAATGGCATAGCAAGGCCTCGATCTTTGTGTCGAATTGGGTGGCAATGTCCTCAAAATGGTCTGATTCGTCTGCCGACCACAAGAGCACTGCATTGGGGCGGTGGGCGTCCAGGCCCTGCTCGGGGAAGAACAAGTGATCGCGGGCCGCAATGACGCCATCCATCACCGCCCAACCGGTGGCACGGTGATCAGGATGTAGCTGGTAGCGGCGCCATGGATCATGGCTGATTACCACCTCGGGCCGCACCTGCCGCACCTGGCGGCACATGATCTCGCGCAGCGCCATGGTGTATTCGAGTTCGCCGTCGACATGTTCGAGGTGCCTTACGGCGGTGGCCCCGAGTACCGCTGCGGCGGCAGCTTGCTCCTGGACACGTCTCCGGGCCAGCTCGGTCGGATCGACATCGGGATCCCAGCTTCCTTTCGAACCATCTGTGACGATCAGCATTGTTACCTCACACCCCGCAGCCGCCCATTTGGCCAGAGTGCCACCGGCGCCGAATTCGATGTCGTCCGGGTGGGCCCCTATGGCCAGAGCACTTGCGGGAACTGCGAGGTCGGTCGGTGCCTGGTCGAGTTCGTTGTAGATGTTGCGGAAGGCAGGGTTGGCTGGCATCGGCACAGCTTAAGGCGCGGCGGCCACGCTTGGATTGACGAGCGCGCCCAACCAGCGCCCGTCAGGGTGGCGCAGCGCACGCATGAGGTCGGCCTCGGTATCGAGGTCGAGGGCAAGGCGAGGATGGCGGATGACACGAGCGCTCGGGTAGTGGGCCATGTGGGCGTGGAAGCTGGCCGGCCCGTACGCAAACCGGAAGCTGGCGCGACTACCTGCGATGACGTTGGTTCCGCCGTCATGAGACGGGACGAGGACGAGGTCGCGTTCGGCGGCGCTGAATATGGGTGTCAGTGACGCCGGTGTGATGAGCGGTAGGTCGGCGTGGACAATCGCCCAGCAACGCTGCCGCCGAGCTGCCTCGAAGAGGGCAGCCTCGGCTGCGCCGTTCAGGCCGCTCTGCGACGAGTCGTTTTCGTCGATTGTGAGGTAGCCGTTGCTGCGGGCCCACGAAGCCACGCCCGAGTCGCCGGTCACGATCGCCACCAGGGCTCCAGCATCCGTTGCAGCAGCAGCCGTCCGCGACGCCACGGCCCTGCCCAGTCGGGA
>JASJEG010000076.1 GCA_030064765.1 Acidimicrobiia bacterium
TTCCCCGGCCGCTACCACGACTCGGTGCGGCTCATGCAGGCGAGCAAGGCGCTGCAGGGGGTCGCCGGGGTCAGCGATGCCCTGGTGGCGATGGCGACCGAGCTCAACCTGAGCCTCCTTGCCGACATGGGCTTTGCGGTGGAGATTGCCGCAAGCGCCAACGACCTGATCCTGGCGGTGCGAGCCGAGAGCGAGGAAGCCATTGCCGCTGCGCACGCTGTGCTGGACGACGCGCTGAGCCACAAGGCCGTTGCTGCGGGCGGTCTCGACGCTCCACAGCCGAAGACGGTAGGCACGGCCGCCGCAGCCGGCGACGCCAACATCGTGCTGCTGTCGGTGCCGGGCGAGCACGTCTTCGTCGAAGCGATGGAAGCGCTCGAGGCGAAACGACACGTGATGATCTTCAGTGACAACGTACCGCTGGCCCAGGAAAGGGTCCTCAAGAGGTACGGGGCGGAGCAAGGCCTGCTCGTCATGGGCCCCGACTGTGGAACCGCCGTGGTCAATGGTCTGGGTCTCGGATTTGCCAACGCAGTTCGACCCGGTCCGGTTGGCATGGTCGGCGCTTCAGGGACCGGGATTCAGCAGATGTTGTGCCTGCTCGACGATGCGGGTGTCGGGGTGCGTCATGCGCTCGGCACCGGAAGCCACGACCTGTCAGAGGAAATCGGCGCCATCTCCACCCTCCAAGGACTCACGGCTCTCGATGAGGACCCGGCAACGGATGTCATAGTTGTCATCTCCAAGCCACCTGCTGGCCCGGTCGCGGCCAAGGTGCGGGCTGCTGCCGCCGAGTGTGTCAAACCTGTTGTCATCACCTTCATGGGTGAGACGACTCTGGAACAGGGCGCCGCCGCAGTTCTGGCGGAGCTCGGCAAGCCCGCCCCTGAGTATGCGGTGTGGACCGTTGCCCAAGATGATCACCGGCCCGGTGCCGTGCGCGGACTGTTCTCGGGAGGGACGCTCCGGGACGAAGCCCGCTTCGTTGCCATGCCGGCCCTCGGCGACATCGGCAAGAGTGAGGACGACACGGGTCACACATTTGTGGACTACGGAGACGATGAGTACACCCAAGGCCGGGCTCATCCCATGATCGACCAGACGGTACGGATCGAGCGCCTCCAGGACGCAGCCGCCGACACTTCGATCGGAGTGATCCTGATGGACGTGGTCCTGGGCTACGGCGCAAACGCCGACCCCGCCACAGAACTGGCGCCGGTCATTGCGACAGCTGTCGCCGCCGGGGCTGCGGTTGTCGTCTCATTGTGCGGGACCGCGGGCGATCCCCAGAACCGGGACGCCCAAGCCGCGGCGTTACATGCCGCCGGAGCTTCGGTATGGCTGTCCAACGCGGCCGCCGCTCGAGAAGCTGCTCGCCTCGCAACAACCGGGAGCACGGCATGAGCAACCTGAACCAACTCCTCGATAACGACCCCGTCGTTGCCACCGCCGGGACCGACATGCTGGCTGAGTCCATCGAGCAGCAGGGTTCCGCCGTGTGGCGAGCCGACTGGCGCCCACCCCATCCCGATGCAGCCGCGGCGCTGGCCCGGCTTGCGGCAGACGGCCGGAACGCTGCAGCCAATGCGATCGCCATCGACAAGATGCTGGCTGCCAGGCCACACCTCGCTGATATCGGTGTGGCTCGCGACGTGTTCCCCGATATGACAGATCGCACGTTCTTCCACGCCGGTCCCCCAATCGATTGGGACCGCGCCAGCGGACCGATGCGTGGCGCCGTGATCGGCGGGATGCTCTACGAGGGACTCGCCACCGACCCAGACGATGCAGCTACGAAGGCCGCTCGCGGCGAGGTCGAGCTGTCGCCGTGCCACCACCACGGAGCGGTCGGCCCGATGGCAGGGGTGACGACGCCTTCGATGCCGGTTGCGATCATCCAAGACGGCGCCGGAGACGGCATCTCCTACTCGACCCTCAACGAAGGTCTGGGCAAGGTGCTGCGTTACGGCGCATTCGCCCCTGAGGTCGTAGAGCGGCTGCAGTGGATGGACCGTGTTTTGGGGCCGGTGCTGGGAGCCGTGCTGCGTAATCGGGGTCCGGTTGACCTGCAGTCGCTGATCGCCCAAGCGCTGCAGATGGGCGACGATGGCCATAACCGCAACCGGGCCGTCACGTCGCTGTTCCTGCGGGAGCTCGGCGGTGCTCTGGTAGATGGCGCCGACGCTCCGGTCGACCAGCGGCTCGAAGTGTTCAAGTTCATCGACGGCAACGACCACTTCATGCTGAACCTCGTGATGGCGGCCGGCAAGCTGGGATCGGATGCCGCCGCCGCGGTGGAGACATCGAGCCTCGTCACGGTGATGGCGCGCAACGGCACCGACTTCGGAGTGCGTCTGTCGGGAACCGGCGATGAGTGGTTCACCGCACCAGCGCCACCTGTGGACGGGTTGTATCTGGGTGGCTTCACTGAGGAGGACGCCAGCCCCGATATCGGCGATTCCACCATCACCGAAACGGTGGGCCTTGGTGGTTTTGCCATGGCAGCGGCACCGGCCATTGTCGGCTTCGTCGGTGGGACCGCTTCTGGCGCAGTGCGCCGCACACTGGCGATGTATGAGATCACGCTGGCCGAGCATCCCGCATTTCAGATCCCGATGCTGGAGTTCCGCGGAACACCGGTTGGGATCGATGCTGCCCGAGTGGTGCGAACCGGGGTGCTGCCGCAGATCAACACCGGCGTCGCCGGCAAGGTGCCGGGCACAGGCATGGTCGGAGCCGGTCTGGTCGAGGCCCCTATGGAGTGCTTTGTCGACGGCATCAACTCGCTGGCGGCAAGCCTCGGCAGCCCATAGTCTCGCTGCGCGCACCTATCCTCGCCCGGTGATTTCTTCAGCAAGCAGAACCGCCCGCCTTGCAGCACTGAGCCTCGTCGTCGTGGCCTCCACCGCGTGCTCGGCTTCCGACGAATCGGACGTGACGGTTGGTCCCCAGGAGCCGGCGACCGTCGCGGAGCTCGATGCCGCGGTCGGCCCGTCAGCACAGGTGCTACTGGATGCCCGTGGGGTGCGTATCACCGCTGTCTACTTCGGGATAGAGGATCCCGACCAAGCCGCGAGATTCGACTGGCTCGAGTATCGAGCCGACGGCGACTACTTCCTCGTCTTCAACGAACGCGACCCGCGCAACGTCGTGTCCTACCTCAGGACGGGCGACGAGGTCTACACAGCCGCGATCGTCGACCAGACGGACACTCCCTGGTCGGTCCTCAGCGCAGCTGCAGACCCGCCCGACGAGCCGATCGAGCTTCTCGAGTTGGTCACCGTCATCGCCGAGCAGCCCTCCAGCGTCGTAGGCGGAGATGTATCGGGCGCGGCTGTCAGTCGCCAACAAGACAGCGAAGGCAACGTCTTGTGGACTTTCCGTAAGGACAGTGCGGATCCCAATGTGATCGAGTTCGGGGCGCAGTGGCTCATCAACGGCGACGGGGTCCTGCAGTTCTATCGAGTGGGTTCCGACGTCGAACCGATTTCGGGATGGAGCGGCATCGTCTACGAATTTGGCGTTGCCGAGGACCTCGAGCCGCTCGATCCCCCGGTCTTGGGTACGCCGCTCGATCTCGAAGCGCGCGGCGTGCCCGAAGTCCTGATCGACGTGAGCGAATAGCCGAGCCCGCTCAATGTCGCCGCTCATCCCTTCATCACTGCAATGGCTGGAGTCTCACGACGAAGGCCGGAGCTGGCTAGCGGCCTTGCCGGCAGCGGTGGATGAGGTTTCCGAGCGCTGGGGGCTCGACCTCGGTCAACCGTTTACCGATTCCTACGTGTCCCTGGTGCTCCCGGCGCGGAACAAGGACGTGGTGGCGAAGATCCAGTTTCCGGACCGGGAGGGTCAACACGAGGCCGCCGCGCTGCGCCTATGGGACGGCAATGGGGCGGTCCTCCTCCTCGACCACTGGGAGGAGCGGAACGCCATGTTGCTGGAGCGGTGCATCCCGGGGACCCAGCTGTCCCAGGTCGGGGCGGCCGGCCTCGATGTCATGATCGACTTGCTTCCCCGGCTGTGGGTCCCGGCTAGCGAGCCGTACGGCTCGCTAGCAGCCGAGGTCGACCACTGGGTTGCTGCTCTGCCGCAGGAGTACGAGACGGCCGGGGAGCCATTCGAGCGGGGATTACTCGAAGACGCCATCGATGTCCTGCTCGACCTGGCGGGTTCACAGGGCGAACAGGTGCTGCTGCATCAGGATCTCCACGGCGACAACGTGTTGCGGGCGCAGCGGGAGCCCTGGCTGGCGATTGATCCCAAGCCGTTGACCGGGGAGCGGGAGTTCGGATTGAGTCCGATCATCCGCTCCGACGAACTCGGTGACGAGCAACAGGCGATGATTCACCGCCTAGATCGAGTGACCGGCGAGCTCGGCCTCGATCGGGAGCGAGCCCGGTTGTGGGCCTTTGGCCATGCCATCTCTTGGGGATTTGAGGCAGGCAAGGTTCTGCCCGGTCAAATCGAGGCTGCCCGCTGGTTACTTGCGGCCTGAGCCAGCCTGGACACGCTTCTCGCCGGCGACCGACCGCCGCCACGCCCAGCCGTAGGCGACGAAACCGGCGAGGACGGTCAGCGCCGAAACCATTTCGAAGATGTCTTGCACCGCCGTCTCGCTCAGTTCCCAGGACCAGACTGCCGCATAGGTCAGTGCAGCTACCACCGGCATGATGAGCAGCAACAAGACGTCACGGAGGCGGACGTGACCCTGTAGTGCGGCGATCGCCGTCGGCTCATCTGCAGTACCTCGCCGGCTACGCCGCAGCAACCACAGCGACCCACCGACCAAAACGGCAAACTTGACCGGCGCCCAGGGCACAGCCGGAATCACGGCCAGGGCGGCGTACGCAACCATCAAAAGGACAATGCCTCTGCTCCCCCACCTGCCTGGTTGGAATCTCTCAGGCCAAACATGACCGATGAGGTAGTGGGCCGCGGCAAAAGCGGCGCCAACGACCAGCGCGTAGACGGCAAACTCCCCGGGCCCCATGATGCTGAACCCTTCCTCGAAGTCCTCGCTGGCCTCGGGCAGGACGTAGACGATCGACCAGAACCCCCAGAGCAGCCCTACTGCGGCCGATCCGACGGCGAGAGCGCGGCGCTTGCGCTCGACCAACCAGCGCCTTGCCAGGTACCAGAAGGCGACGACGCTGAGCAATCCATGCCAGCCGACGAAGAGCGCCGCCATCACCGGCAGTGCTCCGTCCTCGTAGACGACGGTGGTGAGCACACCTTCGACAACGAACCCGAAGATGGCTCCGGCCAGGATGACCTGGTGCAGCCGACTTGACGGGCCGCTTCCCAGCGCCCACAGCCCGGCCAGGGCCGGGATCATGTAGAACGCGGCAACAACCAGAATCGACTCGAAAGAAGCTCCATGGACGTACCAGTAGACCCGTTCCGAGGCGGTCACCATCAACAGCGAAGAGAGGAAGACGAAAGCGAATCCCTTGCTCCAACGCTTCAGTCCTGTTGCATTCATGAGTTAATCATCGGCAGGAACTCACGACAGCACCATGGGGAATGACCCTGAGAATCTACCTAGCCTCCCCTAGCAAGTGCCAAAGAGTCGCCGCCAAGCAATCTCCCCTTGACGGGAGGATCGGGCGAGCGTCAGCCCGTCCGAAGAGTCGCCACCGAGCAATCCCCTCTTGACGGGGGGATCGGGCGAGCGTCAGCTCGTCCGAGGGGGGTGGCGTGGCGCTATGCGACATGCTGCGCGCGGACGCAACAAGGAGCTGGCCCTCAGTCGGCTACCCGGGTTTGGATTCGCGCGGCCACCATCGTCAGCCACGGAGACGGCTGCTTCTTGTCGGCGAAGCTCCAGTCTTTCCACGCCCGGTACATGGAGCCCGCCGTATAGCGGCCGTTCTCGTCGGCCTGGGCTTCGATCTCAGCGACCATTTCGTGGAGTCGCGGGTCTCGCCGAGCTTGTGGATAGCGGCTGACCACGTCGACGACGTGGAGGATGTCGTACCAGACGAACGGGTACTTGAGCTTCCGGAAGTCCGTGCCGATGCCGAACATCTTCAGCTTGTAGTCCCGCTGGTGTTCCCAATGGCTGTGGAGCGCCGCGACGCCGGCTTCGACTGCGGGTGACTCGCGCAACGCAGGAACCTGCGACAGCGCTTTGAGGGAGTAGACGGTGGCGATTGGGCAGGTGTCATCTTTGCGGCCGGGCCCGCCGAATTTGGGTATCGAGTCGGCGGCGCCGCATCGCCAACCGTTGTCGGCGACTCGCGCGGCGAGCGCATTGACTGCGGTCTCCACATCGGTTTGGGCACCGTAGCCGAATGCGAGCAGGGCATAGAGCAGCGTTGGTGAGTCGCACAACATCCACGACCACTGCTCGGTGTCCTCCTCTTTCGTCAGAAACTTGGGGAGCCAGAGCAGGGTCTCGAAACCTTGGCCGTCGAAGTGCTCGAGAATCGACTCGGCGATCGAACCGACCCCGGAGTCATCCCGACTGAGCCCGAAGTCGGCAAGGGTGGCGATGGCATACAGCGGGTGGGCGGCATCGTTGTGCCGTTTGAGCGGATAGCCCGGCCAGCCGGCTGCCTGCTCGAGCAACCCGGTCACTGCAGGATGCTCCACCATGGCGGTGCGAGCGGCCATTACGTCAGAATCGTCTTCGGGCCGCCCGACGATGTCGCGCAGTGCCCGATATCGTGTCCAAGGTTCGTCGCTGGCCAGTATCCAATCGACGCTGTCGCGTGTGGTCATCACCCGGTCACTGTGCCCTGATTGCTCCTCGCAGGCAAGTCCGCAATCTCGATTTGCGAACGACGGTAACTACATCTATAGTTGATCTAGTTAGAGAACGCTATCAAGCTTCTTGCGTACATAGCGGCATATATCCGCCGCCAGATACGCAAGAACGGGAGCGAGGGAGAGGCAGTGCAATGACGTATTCGCTCGGGGTGTGGCAGGCGATGCTGGCAACGGTCTATACCGCCGACAAGATTCGTCTCGGCGAGTACGACTTCGTACCCACTTCTCGGCTCGCCGAGGATCTCGATATACCGGCGCCGAGCCTGGCCCGGCTGCTGCGCAGCCTGAACCGAGCAGGGATCATCGAGACTCGTGAGGGAGCCCACGGCGGCATCCGCCTGGCGGTTTCTCCTGACCGGGTCACCCTGCTCGATGTCGTCGAGGCAGTGGAACAGAAGCGACCCCTGTTTCGGACCGACACCTCGCCCGCAGTCACCGGCACAACACCGACAAAGCGGCAGCAGGCGTTGCGATCGGCCCTCGACGATGCTGAAGGGGCTATGCGGCAACAACTGGAGGTCACTATCGAGACGATCACAAAGCAGTAGCGAAACTGCGAGGCCGGCTCGACCGGCCTTTCAATTGTCCATAACTACATCAACCACATCTTTAGTTAGTAGAGAAAGGAATCGTAGTGTCCGTACTGAGAAGAACTCTGATAGCCATCGGGCTGGTGCAAATCGCCCTCGGTGTTGTCTTTCTGATCCCGGGTCTGTTCCAGACCCTCGTCGGCCTCGAGGAAGCACCGGGATGGGTCGACTGGATGTTTGTGATGTTCGGCGCTAGGGCGTTGGGCTTTGGCTACGGCATGTTGGTTGCGGCTCGCGCTCCCCGTCAGAACCAGAGCTGGATTACGGCAATGGTGGGCGTTCAGGCAATCGACTGGCTGGGGACGGCGGCATACCTCGTGACCGGGACCGTCACCTTGGCGCAGGTCACAACCGCAGCGTTCCTACCGATCGTGTTCATCGCCCTGCTCCTCCGAAATCGGCCGGCAGCCGCAGCTGAGCCGGTGTCTCCGTAGACACCGGCTCCAGCGACTACCTAGCTGCGCAGATGGGTATCAAGAGGCTCGATGATGCGGCCGCGGGCGTCGCCAGCCGATGGCTCGTTGGGGGATGCTGATCAGTGACGTCCGGCCCTGGCTCAGCCCCGGGCGCTGCGCCACGATGTGTTATTCGGCATCGGGGCGCTGCGCCACGATGTGTTATTCGGCGTTTGGGGAAACACATGGCATCTGCTTCTGGACGAACACCTGGTGTCGGCGTCATTGCTGCGCTCGAGGGCTTTGCTCTGATCATCTGGCATGTCGTTGCGACGCCGTTCATCGGCCGCAGCCGGCTGCGGTGGGGCACGGTCGACACCGAGCCAACCGACCCGCTACCCGGCGATGAGCTGATCCCCGACCCGAAGTGGACTTACACGCTCGGCATGGCTGTCGACGCACCACCCGAGAAGGTCTGGCCGTGGATTGCCCAAGTCGGCCAAGCGCGTGGGGGCTTCTACACCTATCAAACGCTGGAGAACATGCTTGGCTGCAAGATCACCAACACCACTGAAATCCTGCCCGAATTCCAGGATCCCCAGGTCGACGACCTGATCCACCTACACCCCACGTCGCCGCCCCTGGTCATCAAAAAGGTCGATCCACCCCACGCCCTCGTCCTGTTCGGTGCCCCGGCCGACGTGGGCAACCAGGAGAGCTGGGCCGTCTCGACGTGGCAGTTCATCGTCGTGCCGCAGGAAGATGGCAGCAGCAGGCTGCTGACTCGGGGACGCAGCGACTACACGCCGGGCCTGGTCAATCGGCTTTTCTTCGGGCGTTTCCCCGTCGAACCGATCTCGTTCACGATGAGTCGCAAGATGCTGCTGGAGATCAAACGGCTCGCCGAGCGAAGCTAGCGGCCGGCTGATCCGCAGCCAATCCTGGGAACGAATTGGTAGTGACCTCTTACTCGTTTCAGGAGCGACCATGACCACAATCGATCGTATTGACGCATCTGTGAGTGCCTTCTTGCGCCGCTGGAGTATCCCGGCGCTCCGAGTCTCGCTCGGCCTGGTGTTCGTGTGGTTTGGTGCACTCAAAGTGTTCGATGTCACCCCGGTTGCCGACCTGGTGGGTCGTACGGTCTACTGGTTCGACCCTGACTGGGTCGTGCCGGTACTTGGCGCATTCGAGATCGTCGTCGGTGTTGGATTGCTCTTCAAGATCGCCCTGCGAGCAATCCTGGCGATCTTCGCCGCCCAGATGCTCGGCACGTTCCTGGTGCTGGTCTTGCTGCCGGAAGTCTCCTTCGAGAACGGCAATCCGCTGCTTCTCACCGTCGAGGGTGAGTTCGTGATCAAGAATCTGGTGTTGCTGTCCGCAGGAATGGTCGTTGGGGCAACCGTTCGCAAGCAAGGGGCGTTTGCACTGCGAACCGAGACGATCGAGCAGTTCCCCGACTTCGACACCGCCGCCTAGGTCGTCCTGGCCCGTACCTCTTCAATGACCGCGGCCAACCGCCGGTGGTGCGACCCTTTCCAGAAGACTCGCCGGCATTGAACACACTGCCGGAAGTCGTCGAAGTAGCGGCGGGTCAGCGGCTCGAGGACGTGGTCGATGTCGGCTTTCTCCACGGTCCGCAGGTCACCATTGCACTCCATGCACCGGCCGAACGGTTTGATGGACGACGTCATATCAAAGCGGCGGATCACTTCGATGGTCTGATCCAAGGGAACGTCTGCTCGCACCAGATACCCATGTGTAACTGCCGAGCGCTTCAACAGCGGCCGGTCCTTGGTCAACAGCATCCGCTGTTGGTCAACGGCGATCGCAACCAGCTCGGCGTCATGCCACCGACCATCTGACAGCGTGTCGAAACCAAGCAGGCGAAGATACCGAGCCAGCTTTCCGAGGTTGATGTCGACCAGGAACCGCATCTCGGGTAGCGGCTCCGGACGCACCAGCGACATGTGAGAGACGTCCATCTCATTGAAGAACGGGTAGACGCTGATCCGATCGCCATCGGCGATGCGGTGGTCGAAGCCAACTGGGACGCCGTTCACCAAGAGCAGGTCGACCTCGGTGTGGGGCACGCCACACGCCTCGATCTGGTCCTTCACGCTCGGCGATTCGTCAAACGTGCGCACGACGACACCGGCTTCGTCCGGAAGGGTGAGGAGATCGATCAGATCGCCGAAGAAACGGCACGTCGCTTGCGGATATGACATCGTGGTCACCGCCCCGAGTATCCCATGGACGAGGTTTGATCCCCTTCGCAAATCTGTTGCTGGGCAAGAATGTCTAGATGCGGCGGGTTCTCGTAGTCATCTCGAGTTGTTTGCTCTTGGTTGCGTGCGGCCAGATCAATCAACAGCCGACCCCCGACTCCCCGGCGGTGACGGGACCAACGTTGCGCATTCTGTTGGTCGGCGACGTGATGACCGGGCGTGGTGTGGCATCGGTCATGGAGTCCGATCCCGACAGCGTGTTTGCCGATGTCCGACACCTCCTAGCCGCCGCCGACGTCGTCGGCGCCAATCTCGAGTCCCCTCTCACCGACGAACCGCACGTGTCGGCCAACGAGAACATGCTGGAAGCCAATGCCGCCACGGCAGACGTTCTAGCGGCGGCCGGGTTCGATCTGATGTCGCTACCCAATAACCACACCACAGATGCCGGCCCGCAGGGTCTGCTCGATACGCTGGCTGCGGTCGAGGCGGCCGGCATGCTGGCCGTGGGTGCGGGTTCCGATGAATCGGCCGCCGTCGCACCGACGATCCTGCAGGGTGACCTCACCATCGGGTTCCTTGCATACGACGCCACCGGAGTCGGCATTCCTGCGGGAGATGACGCCGGCGTTGCCACCTGGGACGAATCAGCTGCCCGCGAGGCAGTGCGAGCTCTGCGGAGTCGCGTCGATTTGCTGGTCGTGTCGGTGCACGGCGGGGCCGAGTACCTGCCGGTCACCGACCCCGGCATGATGAACATCGGCGAGTTGTTGAGCGAGGCCGGTGCCGACGTTGTGTGGGGGCATGGCGCCCATGTGGTCCAGCCCGTACAGTTGGTCGAATCCCGACCCGCGGTAGTCGCCACCTCGCTGGGTAACTTCCTCTTCGACCAGTTCGGCCCCGACCGGACACGGGGCGCGATGCTCGAGGTACTCGCAGGCCAAGAGGGGGTGCGCGCCTACCGGGTGGGCCTGACCGAGCATCCGGCCCGTCGCGTCGAGTTTGTGGAGTGGCTGCCCCCCGAGGGTGATGCGGTGTGGCTGGATGGCGCATGGTGGAAGCTCGCTCGAGCCGTGCCGACCGAGGCTGCCACTGCGATACAGCTCGAAGAGTTTCGCCACGGTGATCTGGTCACGGCGGTCGAGGGAGACATCACCGGCGACGGCGAAGTTGATGTTGTGGCCTCATTCCGCCGTCCCCATCAGACGACCTCATTGATGGAGCTACGGCCGGATGTGCAGTGGGAGGACGCCTTGGGCCGCAGCGCCCACGTCGGGGTCTTCGACCCAGACGGGCTGCGCGAGGTCTGGGTGGCGGGAACGGTGGTGATGCCCGTCGCCGGC
>JASJEG010000075.1 GCA_030064765.1 Acidimicrobiia bacterium
GCCCAAAGCGCAGCCGGCGCCAACAACGTCAGGAATCGCATCACCTTGGCATCGAGATACTTGCGCGCTTCTTCCTCGGTGCGGCCAATCACTGCAACTATCTGATGGCCGGGCACGATGGCTTTCGGATCCCGCCCGAACGAGCTGGCGGTATCCCGGATCAAGGCAAGGGACTCAGCGTAGGCACTGGGCGTCATCGGGAACGTCGGATACCACCCGTCGCCGTATTGCCCAGTCAGGCGCAGCATGCGCGGCCCGTGGGCAGCAACCCAGATCTGGGGGCGGCGTCCGGGAGCGGGGTTGAGGTCCATCATGGCCTTGTCGAGAGCGAAGAACTCACCCGAGAAATCGAACGGTCCTCTCGAATCGAAGCAGCGCCTGATGATCTGCAGTGCCTCGCTGAGTCGCCCAACCGGACGATCGAACTCAACGCCGTAGGGAACGGTGTTCTCGCGTTCGCCCGCTCCGATACCGAGGATCGGAGGGCTTTGCGCCAGGTGGGACCAGGTCATTGCGGTTTGCGCCAGCAGGACCGGGTGGCGGCGTAGCGCTTCCGTCACGCCAACCGCAACCTGAAGACGCCCCGCCCGTCTCGCCAGGTATCCGACAAGCGCCTGGTAGTCGAAATAGGCGTGTGGGGTCGAACCCGGTGCGGCCGTCCATGCCATGTCCCGGTTCCACAGTTCCTGGGGAAACCAACCCTGGAAGTGGTCGACGGTCCACATGGCGTCGAAACCTGCGGTGCGCGCCAGCCGTGCCGTCAGCTTGATGCGGCCGAGCGGGGGTTGGGTACCCACGCCAATTCCAATCGAAACCTTGTCAGGGGAAATCACAGCGCAGAGGCTAGTGCAGCTGTTGCTCAGCCCCCCGCCTACCTGGCCGACCGTGCCCGAGGGCCGCCTCTGTTGGGATCGACACCGAGCCCAAAGCCCCGAGCTATCGCAGCAGGAACCTTGTCCACGGCGAGGGGTCTCGAGATGTAGAAACCCTGCACGAGGGAACACCCATGACTCTTGACCATCTCGAGCTGCTCCCTGGTCTCGACACCTTCTGCAATGACCTCGAGCCTCAGTTTCTTTGCCAGAGCAACCATCGACTCCGCCACGGTCGCCGTGTCCTCGTCGGTCACTGCGTCACGGACAAACTCCCGGTCGATCTTGATAGCGTCGATGGGGAAGCTCTTCAGATAGCTCAGCGATGAGTAGCCGGTGCCGAAATCGTCGATGGCGATATCTACACCGATATCGCGGAGACGATCGAGAGTTCTGCGAGCGGTCTCCGTGTCCTCCACGAGCGTCCGCTCGGTCAGTTCGAGCTTCAACCACCTGGCGTCGAGCCTGCTCCGATCGAGCGCTTCTTCCACCACCTCTGCAAGGTTGCCGCGGCGCAACTGCCGGGACGAGACATTGATCGAGACTGCAAAGAGATCGAGCCCAGACTCATGCCATGTCTTGAGCTGCTTACACGCCGTGTCCATCACCCACAGGCCGAGCGGAACGATGAGATCGGTCTCCTCGGCAAGGACGATGAAGCGTTCCGTCGGCACCATCCCCAGCTCCGGATGCTCCCATCGCAGCAAGGCCTCTACGCCGACAACGTGGCCCGAGGCGGCTTCCACCCACGGCTGGTACACAAGCCGGAGACCCTCCCCCGAAGCAACCGCGCGACGCAGCCCATCGATGAGCCCCAGCCGCTCTGAGGTCCGCTGCCGGAGCTTGGGAGTGAAGTACTGAAAGTTGTTGGATCCTGAAGCTTTGGCCGAGTACATCGCGATATCGGCATCGCGCAGTAATGCCTGCGAGCTGTCCGCATCCAGCGGATAGATGGCGATACCGATAGACGCCGTCACACGCAACTCACGATTCCCGACTATGTATGGCTCCGCGACCGAGTCGAGGATCTTGGTGGCTACCTGACCGGCATCTTCGAGTCGAGTACCGCTCTCGAGAATCACCGTGAACTCGTCTCCGCCGATCCGAGCCACGCTATCGGTTTCCCGCACGGAACCGACGATGCGCTTTGCCACCTGCTTGAGGAGTGCATCTCCGGTCGCATGGCCGTAGTGGTCGTTGACAGCCTTGAAGTCGTCGAGATCGATGAACATCAGCGCTACCAGCCTGTCGTCTCGCTTGGCACGAGCAATCGCGCTTTGCAGGCGGTCCCCGAATAGGAAGCGGTTCACCAGTCCGGTCAGGGGATCGTAACGAGCGAGGTAGCTGAGCTTCTGTTGATCTTGCGCCCGCGGGGAGCGTGGCTCTGCCGGTGCGACCTCGGGGTGTCGGGGCCGATCACGCATGGTGAGCCGCACCAGCAGGATCGCTGCTACCGGCAGCACCGCCAGCCCGATCAACAGGAGAGAAGCCTGGGCGAGCCGGTTCCCACCAAAGGGCCCAAACGCCAATACTGCAAGCACCGCTGACAACGCGGCAACTGCAGCCAGGGTCGCCATGTACTGCCGAATCGGTGGCGCGGGCAACTCAGCCGGCGCGTGCCGGTGTGCCGCCTCTTCGATGGCGGCATCGATTTCGCGCACAGCCCGATCAGGGCTCGAGTCTGTGGAGATAGTTCCTCCAAACGGCCGTACATGTGATATCGGCCCGGGGACCGTGCGCATTGAGCAATCGGGGCTTGGCCGGTGGTTAGCATCCCCAATATGAGGTACAACCAACTGGGCAAGGGTGGCCCTTTCGTCAGTGAACTGGGCCTCGGCACGATGACCTTCGGGGCCGAGACCGAAGAAGCGGAGGCACACCGGCAACTGGATGTGTTCGTTGCCGCCGGGGGCACATTCGTAGATACGGCAGACGTCTACGCCGACGGGGAGTCCGAGAGCATCGTCGGCAGGTGGCTGGCAAGCCGCAAGCCCGAAGACATCGTGCTGGCGACCAAGGCCAGATTTCGACCGCCGAGTGGTTCTTCTGGAGCCTCCCGGCGCGGCATCGTCAAAGCCCTGGATGGGTCTCTGCAACGGCTTGGAGTCGAAGCCATCGACGTCTTCTATGTGCACGGCTGGGACCCCGACGCTGCGCTGCTGGATACCTTGGCGACCCTCGATGCGGCCGTGGCTGCGGGCAAGGTGCACAACATCGGGTGGAGCAACACCACCGGCTGGCAACTGCAGCAGATCGTCGACACGGCGCACTACGCCGGTTTGACGCAACCCGTCGTCTTCCAGCCGCAATACAACCTGCTCGACCGTGTAATCGAGTGGGAGTTGCTTCCGCTATGTCTCGAGCAAGGGTTGGCAGTCTGTCCTTGGTCGCCCCTCGGCGGAGGCTGGTTGACCGGCAAGTACCGGCGCGACACTGAACCGACCGGAGCCACCCGACTGGGCGAAGACCCGACCCGCGGAGTAGAGGCCTACGACAAGAGGAACATCGAACGGGTGTGGAGAATCATCGACGCGATCCAGTCGATTGCCGACGAATCCGGAGCCTGGATGGGCGAGGTGGCATTGCGTTGGCTTCTGGCGCGACCCGGCGTGACTTCGGTCTTGCTCGGAGCTCGTACGGTCGAACAGCTCCACCAGAGCCTGGCCGCAGCGGATCTCGAACTGACTACCGACCAGTTGGCGCGTCTGACGACGGTCTCCGCCCCGGGAGTTCCTGACTACCCGTATGGCATGTTGGAGAAGGCTTGCGGAATGACCGTCTGGCAGGAACTCGGCACCGCCAATCCGGAAGATCGATGAAGCGGGGCAATTACTTCGGCACGGTGGTCGACGGCAAGTGGTGGAAGCGCTATCGCGAGCATGCTTTCTTCGCTCGCGGCAACGGAGACTTCGATCTCGACGCAACGGGTATCAGCTTTCGCAAGAAGCTGACGCGGGAACCACTGGTCATTGCCTGGAACGAGATCTCAGCAACCCGCCTCGGCAAATGGCACGCCGGCCGCTGGGCAATGGGTCGCCCGATACTCAGGGTGGAGTTCACCCGAGACGATCAGTCCCTCTGTGCAGGGTTTCTACTGAGCGGGGATTGGGACGAAATGACGCAGCTGGCATCCGATATCGCGGAGAGAGCGGCGCGCTGAGCCTTCCCCGGGGCGCGGCATCAGGCATCTTCGTGTATCCGTGGTGTCGAACCACTGAGCACGCAGCAGTCAGTTGCGGCGGTTGGCGATGATCTTCTGGGTCTTGCGATCGACCCAATCTGATGAAAACACCGGGGCAACCACCACGAGAGCGTGAACGAGAAGACCTATCCCCCACCCTGCCAGCGGCCAGACGAACCACCATCCGCCTTCACCGCCGGTGGTGAACCAATTGAGGGCAAACAGGCCGGCGTTGATCACAACGTACACCAGCAGGTGGATGTACAGACCCTGAATGGCTTCGGCCCTCTCTCTGGCGTGTCTATAGGCAGCCTCTTCGTCTTCGGGCTTGAAGCTGGGAGTCATGTCGAGCACCTCCACTACTCACTATCCGCGGATCGGGCCCGGTCTACAAGGGGTATTCGGCACTGCCGCTCCCAAGCGTGAGGACTAGCGGCCTGCTTTCCAATAGCCCCGCACGGTTGCCTGGGAGCGCGCCAACCCGCGTTGCTTGAACAGGTGGTTGCGGATGGCATGCATTGCGGCAGCTTCGCCCGCACACCAGACTTGGGTCTCCGGAGGAAACTCAGCTCGCTCGAGGGCGGGCAGCAGTGCGCTTCCAGGAGCGGCGCCGGGAGGCAAGACGTGCCATGAGACGGTGGCAAGCGGATGGCCGGGAAGCACGAGTTGCGCTGCTGGCGTGGCGATCTCGACGTACACCTGGATTTCGAAATCGGCGGGGATGTCTTCTAGAAGCTGAGAGATGGCCGGGATTGCCGTCTCGTCACCTGCAAGCACGAAAGCAGCTGCGTCGGGGCTGGGGCTATAGCCGCGACCTGGGCCTGACACGGCAGCCACAGACCCCGCAGTGACTGCAGTGGCCCACTGCGAAACTGCGCCTCCCTCATGAATGACCATGTCAAGTTCCAGCTCCAGCGCGGTTGCGTCGAACCTGCGCGGAGTGAACGTTCGTATGAGCGGCCGGCTCCCATCTGCATTGAGGAACTCGTTCCCGTTCCACTTGGGAACCTCGAGTTTCGGATCGCCCGGCGCCGGGATCAGGAGTCGAACACTGGCAGCAGGCTCGTCGATCTCGAGACCGCGCAGCTCGTCGCCGGCCAGCGTCACCCGGATCATCCGCACGCTGAGTTGTTCCTTGCGCCGTACCGTCAACATCCGAAACGGTGGTGGTTCTCTGCGACCAGTAGCGCTCGCCGGCCGATTCGCTGATTCGCTCATCTACGCTCCCGTGGATCCTGGAAGAGCTTTGCGCCATGCCGAGAAAGACGCAACCGATCCCGCGCCCGGACGCCGCAGCCACGGCCAGGGATGGACCTCGACGGGACGAATCGACGCTGACCTGCGGCGCCATCCGGGAACCGGGGCAAAGGTGGTTGCAACAGCACGGCGGGCAAGGATCTCCTCGGGACGGCCCTTGTAGATCTCCAGCGTGCGCCGTTGGGCCAAGTCGGCCAGCGTCTCTGTCATGAAGAAGAGACGTTTGCCATCGAGCTGCAGCCGCCGTAGCAACGGTGCGTCAAATACGAAGACTGCAGGCAGTTCGGGGTGAGCGGCCAAGGCCGGGTCTCGATCGCCCAAGGACTCAGCGGTAAGCCATATGGCCTCAGGCGTGCCATTTGAGCTGACCCACTCGGGTCCGGCTGTGGCGACAACATCCCCATCGTTCTTCAAACCGATCGGAGGGATCGTTCGTGGTAGACCCGGATCATCCGGCCATTCCGAGATCGGGCAGCTGTCTCTCACGTGGCACGATTCGCAGAGGCCCGGGGCGCGCCGCTCGACCTGCCGCCGGCTGAAACCGTAAGAGCGGCCGTTGGCGGTGCCTACCGTCCACTGCCAACCGAGCCGATTGGCAGCTCGTGACCCGTCGAGAAGGTGGGCAAAGAAGCGATCTTCCCCCACACGCCAGTCTGCTCCCTCTCGGACGGCCCAATGGGAGGCCAACCACATCCGCGCTTGGTTGACTACCCAGCCATTCTCCTCGAGCTCACCCAACGCGAGGTCGATGCATTTCATCTCCCGCGGCCAACCATCCACCTGCTCTCCGCCCTCGAGAGTTGCCCGTAGCCCCCTCTTGGTAGCGTTGCCGAGACGGGCGTAGAGGTGGCGGGCGTATTCCTGCCAGAGCAACTCGTCGCGGAACTTCGAAACGTCACGAGCCGGGCCGCCACCAACTGCGTGCCATGCTTCCGGAAGCGAAATGAGGCTGTGACGAATGTAGGGAGAAAGCCGGGATGCACCCTGTCGGTCTGCAGGCCAAACCTCATTGCGGTTTGCGGCATAGCCGGCGACATCAAAGCCGCCCAGAGCCACATCGGCTGCGGTCTGTCCACCGATGAACATCGGCGAGGAGACTGCGAGGCCGGAGTACAGACCTTCGAGGTGTGTGGCCACCCACTCACCAATGTTCCTCCTGTCAAACGCCGGAACCGGAAGAGACGTCACGATGCCTCCACAACGCGTTTCAGTTTCCTGAGAGACAGAGCCATGACCAGCTTGTACGGAGCAACGACCCACGGAGCCGTGAATTCAACACGTGTGGAAGCCCCGCGGGGCTCGAGACGGTGGCCGGTGGCGGGCACCCCGGCAACGGACCAGTCCCAGAAGGACCCGGGAATGACCTCCCCGATGGTGAATGGCACCCAGAAGCCGAGGGGGGTACGCACCCGACCGGTGACACCGGGGCCGACCTGTCGGGCATCGCTATCAACTTGATTGACAGAGAGGCCCCATTGCGGCCAGCGTTCGAATTCAGCGACGAAGGGCCATATCCGGTCGGCGGAGGCGGCTATCTCGACAGCGGATGTGATGCGTCTCACAACAGGTCCTCCATCACTTCAGCTGCCGCAAGTCCCGATCGAAAAGCCCCCTCGACGCGCGCACCGGCGAACAGCTCGCCGGCCAGGATCAGCGGGTAATGCTGTCCGACTGCGACCGCACCGGTGTCGAGGGTCGCTCTTGGTTGCGAATAGCGCCATCGGTGGCCAATCGCTTCGACAATTGATCCATCCAAGTGCTGACGTGCGGCCGCCGCCAACTTGGCAACCCACACAGCGGGATCGGCGTCTAGATGCTCTTGCGCAAAGCCGGGAGCAGAGTGAATGGTCACCGCCGGCACAGACGAAACCCCCTTGTGCTGGTTGTCCGCCATCCAGGCGATCGATCCGGCGCTGGGGGCAATGTGTCCATCGGGCAAACCGGCGTCGCCGCTGAGCAGGGCCATGACAGCCAGACAAGCGTCATAATCGATTGTGGCCAGCGCCTTCTCGATGGCGTCGTTCATCTGCACTCCGCTGTGGCCGAGCAGCTGGAGCGTTTGGGGGGCGGGTGGAGTCAAGACCATTCCCGTTGCGTGCCAGACTCTGCCATCGCTAGACAGGGCAGTGACACCGCCCACGACGTTCTCGATTCGCTCGACGGTCACCGATGTCTCAACTCGCAGACCGGTCGCAAGGTGCTCAGGAATCCGCCGCATTCCTGCCCGACCAGCGTGCCTGGGCTCAATTGGTCCTCCGACGACGGTCCTGCTCTTTGAGCTGAACCATGCCCGGACCAGCCCCTGCTCTATCCACTCTGCAGTTTGCTCGCGGAACTCGGCCGAGCGCGCACTGAAGTGTTGAGCACCATGGTCGAAGCTCGCCTCACCGATCCGTCGGGTTGCCATTCGTCCACCTGGAACCCGGCCCTTATCGAGCACAATCGTGCTGACGCCGCGGTCCTCGAGCCGGACGGCTGCCGTCAACCCAGCCATTCCTGCTCCCACGATGATCACATCTACACGGTCCACTATGTGGCCTCGGTCCGATTGCGCTTCTTGCATCGTATGTACTTACGTTGCCGCTAGGGATTTCTGATGAGTTCGAACAGCGATAAGCCCCCTCGACAGAGCAAGCTCTGCACAACTTGTGGCCGCAGCTTCGAGTGGCGACGCTCCTGGGAACGCAACTGGGATGAGGTCAAGTACTGCTCACAACGTTGCCGCCGCCACAAACCCGGCCATCGGGATCGCGCTCTCGAAGACGCAATCGTTGATCTGCTGTCGAGACGTGCCCGCGGTGCTTCGCTGTGCCCATCGGAGGTGGCGCGCATCACCGATGCCGAGAACTGGCGCGACCTCATGGAACCGGTGCGCCAAGCTGCCCGTCGTCTCGCCGCCTCCGGAACGGTGGAGATCACCCAGCAAGGTCGACCGGTGGATCCGTCAACTGCCCGGGGCTCGATCCGAATCCGCCTCAAGCGACGGCGCTGAGCTAGGAGCGGCGTCGATCCAAGAGGGGATGTCGCCAGCGGTAGCGCAGGTATCCATCGAGGACGGCAGGGATCCCATCGTGAACGCTGGGATACTCGGGCCCAACACCCAGCTCCTCCCAGACCAGACCGGGTTGCACCGGCACCTCGAGATTGAAACCAACGACCGTGTCCTTCGTGTATAGCGTGGGGCGGTTCTTGCGGGAGACGAGCGGCTCGAGGAGCGCCGCTCCGAAGTAGCCGAACCAACGAGGCAGTGCGAGCATCCGATAGCCCGGGTAGAACGCCGTGAGCACGTCAAAGAACTCACGCCACGTGACGATGTGATCATCGGCAATGGCAGAGGCTCCGACCCACCCAGTCTCCGCCGCAGCTACGAGCGCTCTGGCCGCGTCCTCCACATGGAGTTGTCCGCATCGGTTGCTCATCCCGCCGGGGAAGACGGCCAGCCCGCTTCTCACCTGTTCGAACAGGATCGACTGGGGACCATAAACATGGGGAAGGCGCAGGATCGCAAGCCTCATGCCGGCAGCTTGTGCGATTTCGGCAATGCCTTCCTCCGCTTCGATCTTGGCGCGCCCGTAGCCAATTCGAGGCACTGGTTGGGTTTCGTGATCGATCGGCGCTGCCTGGTCGCCGTAGACGAAGAGACTGCTGGCAAAGACGAAACGTTCGACGCCCGCGGTGGCTGCAGCTCGCGCGAGGGCAAGGGAGCCATCGAGGATGCTCGGCTTCAGCCGCTTGTAGGACTCAAAGCTGGCGCGACCAGCGAGATGAAAGATGGTGTCGACTCCGGCAACTGCCCGCTGCAGCCCTTCCGGGCGAGTGATGTCTCCTTGGATGAGGTCGATGTCCAAGGAGCTCAGCAACGCGGCCCTGTGCGGCCGGCGTACCAATACTCGCGGCCGATATCCCTGGGCACAGAGCTGCCTGACAAGTTCGATGCCGATGAAGCCGGTGCCGCCGGTAACCAAGATCTTCTTCATACACTGAGTTCGGCGCCGACCCTCTCCAAGACTGATTCTTGGATCTACGCATTAGCCTCCTCTTGACATGCCCGGATGGCGAAACCGGTAGACGCGGCGGACTTAAAATCCGCTGTCCCCTTGGGACGTGCAGGTTCGAGTCCTGCTCCGGGCACGCGGACTCGCCAAAGGCGAGTCCGTTTCGAGTTTGCCTACGGCAAACATCGGTGCGCACCGCCGCAAACGCGTTGGCAGGATGCCCCCGAGTTCACCAAGCTCGAGCCCATGCTCGGCAGGATTGCCGGCTCCCAAGATGACGCAGGTCTTGGCCCTCCGGGTATGGCGAAATGGCGCACGTCAATGACCTTTCCAGGCTGGCCGCAAGATACGCGCGTCGAGTATCCTCCTCCCTTCACGTCGACCACCAGTAGAGGAGCCCCCGTGAAGGTCTACCCACCCGAGAAGATCCGCAATGTTGCACTAGTTGGGCACAGCGGAGCGGGGAAGACGACCCTCGCCGAGGCTTTGCTCTATAGGGCGGGGACGCTGTCCCGGCTTGGTCGGGTAGAGGATGGCAACACCGTCACCGACTTCGATCCAGAGGAGCACGAGCGCGGAATGTCGCTCAGCCTGGCGCTGGCTCCCTTCGAGTGGCACGACCACAAGATCAACGTCATCGACACCCCGGGTTCACCCGACTTCATCGCAGACGTCTATGCGGCCCTCCATGTTGCCGACCTGGCCGTGTTCGTGGTGTCCGCTGTAGACGGGGTCGAGGTGGGAACGGAGCGTGCCTGGCGGATCTGCGAGGAGCTTGGTGTGCCCCGCATGGTCTTCATCAACAAGCTCGACAAGGAGCAGGCATCTTTCGATCGCACCCTCGACGAGTTGCGCGACCGTTTCGGCGCCGGGATAGCACCCATCGAACTCCCAATTGGTGAGGAAGCAGCCTTTCACGGAGTTGCCGATCTCTTCACGGACAAGGCCTACATCTACGACAGTGGCCAGGCGCAAGAGGTCGAGATCCCTGAGGATCTCGAGGCCAGGGAACACGAAGTCCACGACAACCTGGTCGAAGGAATCGTGGTGGCAGACGACGATCTGCTCGAGCGCTATCTCGAGGGGGACGTTCCCGGCGCTGTTGAGCTGGAGAAGACGATGGCCGTCGGCGTCGCCGACGCAACCGTATTCCCGGTCGTGTGCGGCTCGGCCACCGGCCCCATTGCTGTCGACCGGTTGGCCAGCTTCATCGTCGAAATCGGCCCATCGCCGCTACGTCGCAAGACACTGACAGTTACTGCGGCCGGCGCCGAGGTCGACGTCGACCTGACCGGCGACGGCGACCCCCTCGTGCAGGTGTTCAAGACGATCGCCGACCCGTATGTTGGCCAGATTTCCCTGTTCCGGGTGCTGTCGGGTCGGGTGAACCCGGAGCAGGCATTGACCAATCAACGCTCGGGATCTGACGAGAGGCTCTCCAAGATCGCTGTGATGGTCGGTAAGGAATCTGACGGCGTCGACTACCTCCCCATGGGGGACCTCGGGGCGGTAGCCAAGCTCAACGACACCGGTACCGGCGATACGCTCTCCGTGAAGAGCCAGCCGGTCAAGGCGCCGACAATCATGAAGCCGACGCCGGTGCTGGCCACCGCCATCAAGGCCAAGACCCAGGCCGACACCGACAAGCTGGCGAACGCGCTTCGGAGAATTCAGCAGGAGGATCCGGTGCTTATCGTCGACCGCAACGCGGAAACAAAACAGACTCTGCTGCGCGGCATGGGCGAGACACACCTCACGATCACGCTGCAGCGGCTCAGCCGCAAGTTCGGCGTCGAGGTGGAGACCGAAGCAGTGCGCGTGCCTTACCGCGAGACGATCAGCCGCCCCGCCCAAGCCGAAGGCAAGTACAAGAAGCAGAGCGGCGGTCACGGCCAATTCGGCGTGGCCATGCTGAAAGTCGAACCCACCCAGCG
>JASJEG010000144.1 GCA_030064765.1 Acidimicrobiia bacterium
GATTGCCGCAGCCAGACCCAAGATCAGCACGTTCCCAGCTACTACTGCTGCACGCTGAATCCCCGGGGTCATGCGGGTGCCCGCCAAACCTCCGATTACGGCGATCAACGCTTGCCAGGACATCGATGCCAGGAAAGCCCCGGCGACAAACACGACTCCATCTCGCGGCGTCAGGTCTGCGGCGACTCCGAGCCCGATCACGACGGCTGCGAAGTACACCACCGTCATCGGGTTGATCAGCGTGAGGCCGAAGAAGCGGGCGAACGTCGCCGCGAGTTCTGCGGTGCTCGGCGGCTCGTAGCCCGTGTTCTCTATTGGCTCCCGGGCGCTGCGCAGCCCGAAGAGGGCGATCATGATGAGCACGACACCGCTGACGATTCGCAGCGGGTCGCCGATGTCCTCGATAGCCTGAGCCAATGCTGCTCCGCCGACCACCGCCAGTGCTGCATAGAGGGCATCAACGGTTGCGGCGCCGGCCCCGGCCGACAATGCACACCTGAAACCACACTTGATCCCCGTCTGCACGATCAAGATGGCGATCGCTCCGACCGGTATTGCAATCCCGTATCCCGCAATGACTCCTGAGAGAAAGGCCTCCATATGGATCCGGATTCAAGCACGGCGCCCCTTCGGTTCGTGCGCAAATCCGGCGGACTCAATGCTCCAGATCTAGGCAAGAACGGTGGAGGAGGGGGAGAAGGCCGAGCTTGCCTCAGTAGCCGCCGCCGAGCTTGGTGTGATCCCAGGAGATGGTTTTGAGCGGCTCCACCACAACTGCGGTGTTCTTGGTGGCAAAGCGGCCGAGGGCGTTCTTCAGTGCCTCACCTTCGAGTTCCATCGGGGTGTCGTTGATCATGGGGTACTTGGCGGCAAGCCCACCGTAGATCGACAGCACATAATCCGGATCGTCGATCAGCTTCGCCTCGGCCTTGATCATCACGCCCCGGAGTTGCGAGTAGTCGTCGCCGGTTTCCACCAGGACTGTGAGCTTCGGGTTGCGCTTGAGGTTGACGATCTTCTGCGACTTTGTGAAAGAGCGGAAGACCACCCGGTCCCCATCCATGACGTACCACATCGGAGCGACATGCGGCCAGCCATCCCTGCCGACCGTGGCCACCTGGAGCACCGTGTTGGCCGCCAGGAACTCATGGACCTCATCCTGGGTCATAGTTATGTCTTTGCGTGCCATAGTCGGCAACATAGCCGCCCCGCTGGCCGGAATGGTCAGCGGATGGGTAACGTTGTTCGACGTGGCCTGCGAGCGCCACTCACGCCGGGGCGACCGCAAGGCGGCCGAGGCAACTAGCAACACAGGAGAACAGCACTGAGTTTCGCCGCAGGTGAACCTCGATCCTCTCCCTGAAAGGGAGAGGCCATCCTCTCCCTGAAAGGGAGAGGCCATCCCCCAACCGGAACGGTGGGGAGAAGGAAGGAAACAAGATGACCGCAAAGATCACCGCACCGGCGATCAGAGCCCGCAAGGGTGGCGACAAGATCCGGATGGTCACGGCCTACGACGAGCCAACTGCTCACATCGCTGACCGGGCCGGTGCCGACATCATCCTCGTTGGCGATTCGGTGGCCAATGTGGTGCTGGGCCGCAGCGACACTCTCGGGATGACCATCGACGAGATGGTGTATCACACGGCTGCGGTGGCTCGTGCCAAGCCAAGTGCATTGATAGTCGGTGACATGCCGTGGCTCAGTTACCACACCACTCCGAAGGAAGCGGTGCACAACGCCGGACGGCTCATTCGTGAGGGTCGTGCCGAGACCGTCAAGCTGGAAGGCGGGGAGAAGCGTCTCGATGTGATTCGGGCGGTTCTCGATGCCGAGATTCCGGTAATGGGTCATCTTGGTCTCACCCCCCAGTCGGTGCATGCCATGGGCGGCTATCGGGTGCAGGGCAAGCAGGCGGCTGCTGCCTATGAGCTCATCACCGAAGCCAATGCGCTCGCCGATGCGGGGGTGTTCGCCATCGTGCTCGAAGGCGTTCCCGATGTGGTTGCCGAGATGGTCACCGCGGAAGTTGCCGTTCCGACGATTGGGATCGGCGCCGGGGCCGCATGCGACGGCCAGGTGCTGGTGTTTCATGACGTGCTCGGGCTACACGACAAACGAACGGCCAAGTTCGTGCGTCAATATGCCCAGCTTGCCGATGTTGCCGTCGAGGCTTTGGAGCAGTTCTTTGCCGACGTGCAGAGCGGTGCATTCCCCGGAGAAGCCGAGACGTACCACATGACCGAGGAGTCGGCGCAGATCCTCCGAGAGCTGCATGAAGGCTCTGCTGAACTACCCGGCGCCGGGTTGGTCACCGACTCCTTCCTCGCAGACGAAGCCATGGAACAGTAGGACTTGCTTCGCAAGTCCTCTGGCAGTTTCCTTCAGGAACTGCACGTCGATGCCGCTGCATCGTGCGGAGTTCGATCAACCTGCCCGCAGGGCAGGCTCGATCTCGAAGCTGCTTGCAGCAGCCGCCGACGAGCTCGCAGGGCGAGTTCGCTGGCCGTTCGTTAGCAAGCTACAGCTTTCGACGTTGTTGCCAGTTCCCCATGGGACGACTGCGACCCCGCAACGGCGTTCAGCATCCTCGGGAGTTCCACATTCTCGACTCGAAGCCACAGACGGCAGCCCTGCTCAGTAGCAGCGAGTAGGTAGACCCCCGGGTGGTTTAGGGGTACCTCCCGGATGGCGGGAGGCGGCTGCAGGCCGATTATGTGGCATGGAACGACGCCAACTACGAGGCATCATCGCCACGGAGCTGATCCGTTCGTTCAGCTCCCGGCACGAGGCTTCAGCCTTGAGGACAAAAGAGATGTTGCCGAGGAGACAGTGATGGAGGGCTCACATTGAGACGCAGAAGAAACGCATCAGTAGGCCAGGTCCTGGCCGGCATGCTGATTGGCGGGCTGGTCGGTTTCCTGCTGGCAGGGACAGTTGGCTTTCTCGTGCCATTGGATACTCCCGATACGATCGGGGAAGGTATCGCCCAGGTGCTCCTCGTATATGCGGGATTCGTTGCCGGCGGCGCAACACTGGGAGCCGTGATCGCATCGCGTCGGTAGTCGCTTGTGCACCACGACATTCCTCGCATCTGGATGCACACTCACGTGCGCTGCTAGGCCGGTACACAAGAAAGCGGCCCCCGTAACGGGGGCCACTTCCACAATCGGTTGACTTGCCTCTATCCCTTCACTGAACCTGCAGTGATTCCTCTCACGAAGAATCGCTGCAGTAGGAAGAACACGATCAGCGGTCCAAGCGTGATGATGAACGCTCCTGCCGTCAGTAAGTGTTCTCGAGCGCCGAACTCGCCGGCAAGCGAGGCAACCACGATGGTGCCCGGGAGGTTTGCCCGATTGCCGCCGATCATCGTCAGGGCAATCAGGTAGTCGTTCCAGGTCCAGAGGAACTGGAAGATCGCAAACGCCGCTAGCACCGGAACCGACAACGGCAGCACCAGCCGCCAGAAGACCGTGAAATGGTCCGCGCCGTCGATAGACGCCGACTCAAACAGGTCCTTCGGCAATCCGGCGATGTAGTTGTGCAGCAGGAAGATCGCAAACGGCATAGCGAAGCCGGTATGCGTCAACCACACTGACGGTATCTGGCCGGATAGGTCCAGGTCCGGGAACAACGTCACCGTCTTCTCCAGCACCGGAATCGTCCAGGCAACCCCGTTGGAGTACGCCGACAGCAACGGGATCAGTGCCACCTGGGAAGGCACTGCGAGCAGCGCCACCGTGGCGATGAAGAGCCACTCCCGGCCCCTGAAGTCGATCCAGGCGAAGGCATAGGCAGCGAACGCCGCAATCGCGATCGGGATGATCGTCGCAACGATGGCGATCGATGCCGAGTTGAGCAACGCATTGCCCACCCCCGCACCGACATCCGGGAACAAGACCTCTCGATAGTTGTCGAGAGTGGGGAAGTCGTACCCGTTGCCGCCATCCGATAGAGCGTTCCAGAACCCGCTACCGCGCTGGGCATCCCGCTCGCGGAAGGAGTTGACGAACAAGCTGAACGTCGGAATCGTCCACAAGATCACCAGGACCCAGAGGAACCAGGTTGGGATCGATCGCAGGAAGCGGTAGATCCTATTCCCAAGAGGACGGCGGGAGGTCAAGACACCCTGAGTTGTCTTTGTCTCTGTTGTCGTCATCCCAGCCTCTCTCTCTGCATCCGCCGAATGTTCATGGCCATCACCGGTAGCACGGCGACGAACAGAACCACGGCAACCGCCGACCCGAGCCCGAAGTTGAGCTGGGTGAAGGCACGCTCCCACATCTCATTGGCGAGCACCTGTGTGTCGAAGTTGCCGTTGGTCATGACCTTCGGGATGTCGAATATCTTGAGGGTCTGGACGATGAGGGTGGTGACCACCACCCCGATCGTTGGGAAGATCTGCGGCACCGTGACTCGCCAGAATGTCTGCGACTCGGTGGCGCCATCGATTCTGGCTGCCTCCAGCAGATCCTCGGGTACGGCCTTGATGGCGGCCGAGAAGATCACCATGGCAAAGCCGGTCTGAATCCAGATGAAGACGACCATCAGCCAGAAGTTGTTCCAAGGCCCTTCCTGAATGAAGAGCACTGGAGCCGCAACTATCTCGCCTGTGACTTCGCTGGTCTCGAATCCACCCAACCCCGGTCCGAGGAACCGGAAGACCAGCCAACCCAGCACGACGATTATCGCCGCTGAACCAGCCACGATGGCGTTGGCCTCGGCCTGCCAGCCTCGCCAAGCCAGATAGGCCAGTGCGGCGATGATGGCCAGAAGCACCAACGACACCAATGTCTTGGCCAATCCGGAGTTGCTCCACTCGCCAAGCATGACCCACAGCGAGTTGAAGACACCAGTCTGCGGATCTTGCGGCGGCCGAGCCACGTAGATGAGTCGCCAAATCACGGACGCCCCGACGAAGCTGATCGCCATCGGTAGGAAGATCAGCGACTTCGCGATGTTCTCCCCCCTGGCGCGGTCGGCCAAGACGGCCACCGCCAGGCCGAGTGACACTGCAAAGATGATCACGGAGAAGATCCACCACAGGTTGTTGGGGATCGTCCCGCGAATTGCTGTGAAGACCGCAAAGCCAAACAGAATCACGCCACCCGTCAGCAGAGAGAGGCTTCCGGAGTTGACGGAGAAGCCGGTGCCGACTCGTTGGCCGAGCACTCTGCCGACGACTGTGCCGACGACGAGCAGGAACACGGCCAGCCAGAACAGCCGGCTCCCAATGATGTCGCCGGCCCCGCTGAAGTCGATGATTCCTGGATCGGAGAAGATGTCGGCATAGTTGGTGAGGCCGGTCCAGGTCAATTCCCGCGGGTTCCCTGTGAGGAAGCCGAGCCAAATGGTGCGGAGCAACGGAATAACCAGGGCGGCACCGACAAAGACAAGTGCCGGCGTCAAGAAGATGTACTTCCGGCTGCCTAGCGCGATATCCGCTCGTCGCACCTGATCCGGACGGGAACGACCGCCGGCCGCGGCTCCAACCAATCCGCCGAGTACCACGGCGACAATCAGAGCCTCTGCTCGTGACCCGGTTAGCTCGGCCGCCATCCAGGCGCCAAGTAGCCACCCGAGAGCGAGACCCATCGCCATTCTTGGGATCATCAGCTCCGGCTTGCGACCTGAAATCACCCAGATCAGGAAACCAAGACCGGCACCTATCAGGATGCCGACGATGATGCCGACCGGGTCAATAGAGGGCAGTATGCCGGCGATCGCAGTCTCGCCCTCTCCGGACGAGTCAGCGGCAAAGATCCCGAGCAATAAGCCGAGAGCGGCACCACCCCCAATCCCAACCGCCAATCGCTGTGTGCTCGGCTCGAAGATGCCCAGGGCGTACCCGAGTGCGGCTCCGATGATGATTGCGAGAATCGTCACCAAGACCGGTGATTCGAGCATCCGGTTTCCCCAGAGGAGGTAGAAGACACCTCCGGAAAGAAGCCCTCCCGCGATGGCGCTATACAGTGGGTACCGCTCCTCCGTCAGGTCAAAGAGCTTGTTGATCCCAATGAAGACAACGGCGCTCCCGCCGACGGCGGCGACGATACCCAGGACGGTCACAACAAGTCGATTCATGGTGCTCCCTCGTCCATAACGCTTCGGGACAATCTAGTACGCAAGAACCCCCCTTCACCATTCGTAGAAGAAGGCCGGCCCGCATAGCGGGCCGGCCTTCAGTCAGTCAGTTATGTGCTTTGGCTAACTAGGGCCAGGAAGCATCGATAGCTGAGAACGCTTCTTCAACGGTCTTGTCACCGTTGACTGCGCTCGTGCCTTCGGTCCAGAACGTACCCGAACCAACGGCAGCCGGCATCAGGTCGGCGCCGTCAAACCGAGCCGGATTTGCCTCGAGCAGAATCCCGATGAAGGCTCCTTCGAGGTCATTCCACAGACTCAGGTCGACGTTCAGGTTGGCCGTGAGGAAACCGGAGGCGTCGCCGCCCTTGATCTCCCGCTGGGCCTTCTGGCGCTCTTGGGCGTACTGGGTCGAGCCCAGGTACTCCATGACCGCCCATACCTCGGGAGCATCCCGGAAGGCAGCAGCCGAGTTGCCGGCGGTCAGAACCGGTGACGAAGTGTCGTCAGCTGCCGGGAAGTAGAACGTGTCGATCTGGCCTTCCGGTCCGACGGTCGTGCCCTCGGGCAGGAACGCCGCAAAGAACGAAGCCTGGCGCACCATGGCGCAGGTCCCGTCAACCAGCGGCTGGCCGTGGTCGGCGCTATGTGCGGTGGCAGAAATCGAACCACCGGCGGCATAGGTGTTACCCGGCGTATTCCAGATGTCGAGGATCGTTTGACCAACGGCAACGACTCGTGGGTCCGAGAACTTGAGTTCATTGGAGGTCCACTGATCGTATGCCTCGGGCCCTTCGAGCCGCAGCATCATGTCTTCCATCCAGTCCGTGAAGACCCAGCCGGTGGCGGGTCCGGACTCGATACCAACACACCACGGCGTCTGACCGTCGGCGATCATCTGATTGCCAAGGTCAACCAGATCCCCGAGGGTGGTGGGTACTGCATAACCGCCGTCGGCGAACACCTGGGTGTTGTACCAGACGATCGACTTCAGGTCGGTCTTGACCTGAACCGCATAGGCGGTGCCGTCAACCGAGTAAGTCTCGAGTGTGCCGGCGGGCCACTGTGGCCTAACGGCAGCGTCTACTTCCGGTGCCAGCGGCAGCAGGAAGCCCTGGGCGGCGAAGTCGCGCACCTTGCCGGGCTGCGGGAACATCGCAATGTCCGGCGGGTTGCCGCCGGCGGCCTGGGCGTTGATCTGCTCCGAGAAGTCACGAGCACCCGTGTGGGTGATCTCGATTCCACTCTCGGCGGCAAAGACGTCCAGCGCCCGCTGGATTCCGGTTGCCTCGTCTACGCCGTCCTCCGAAGAGAACACGGTCACGCTCGTACCGGCCAGGTCGACCGGCTCATCCATGTCATCGTCACTTGGTGCGGCGGTGGTATCTCCACCGTCGTCGCTTGGTGCGGCTGTTGTAGCCGCAGCATCGTCCGATGGTGCCGCCGTCGTCTCATCCGCATCATCGTCGCCACCGCACGCAGCAGCAATCAGAGCGAAGACGACAATAAGCAGCAACCACTTAAATCGCTTCATGGAGTCCTCCTCCTAGAGCACCGGCCGAGTGCCGGTGCCGCGCCAACGATACTGCTGTCTGCTAGTCGTGCAAGTCAACTTGACCCAGTTTTTGGGTAGTGCCTGAGAGCGGAACCGAACGAGCTAGGGGCGTTCGGCGCGCGGAATGAGCCCTGTCCCGGCTTCTCGACGCGACCCGTTGGTAGTAGTCTTCGGTGACGAGCTTGTGCTTGTGAGCCGCGGCTCGACGCATTCCCCTGTCTGGAAGGAATGCGCACAGGACTAGAAACGGAACCGGTTCCATTTGGAGAGGCTGCAATGGCAGACGTCGTTGTATCGGAGTTCATGAACGAGGCTGCGCTGGCACCGCTGCACGACGACTATGCAGTGCTGTTCGATCCCAAGCTGGTCGACGATCGACCCCGGCTGCTGGCTGAGATGGGCTCGGCGATCGGGATCATCGTGCGCAATCGAACCCAGGTAGATGCGGAGTTGCTGGCAGCCGCCCCGCACCTGAAGGTCGTGGGCAGGCTGGGGGTCGGGCTGGACAACATCGACCTCGCGGCATGCTCCGATCGTGGAGTGGCGGTGCACCCGGCGACCGGGGCCAACGCTCAGGCGGTTGCCGAATACGTCGTCGCCGCCATCCTCGTACTGTTTCGCGGTGCCTATCAGAGCAGTTCTCGTGTAGTCGGCGGGGAGTGGCCCCGCGCCGACCTGCAAGGCCGCGAGAGCGCCGGGAAACGGCTCGGGCTGGTGGGCCTGGGAGCCATCGCTCAAATGGTGGCTGCTCGGGCAACCGCGCTGGGGCTGGAAGTCAACGCCTATGACCCGTATCTACCCGCCGACGATCCGGCCTGGGAGTCGGTGAACAGAATGGTCGACTTCGACGCGCTCCTGGGAGTCGCGGACGCCATCAGTGTGCACGTGCCCCTCACGGACGACACCCGGCATCTCGTGGACGCCGCCGCGCTGGACAAGCTGCCTTCTGGAGCGATCGTCATCAACACCGCCCGCGGCGGCATCGTCGACGACGCGGCACTAGCGGCGGCCATTCGCAGCGGACAAATCGCCGGCGCCGCCCTCGATGTGTTCGAGGACGAACCGGTCACAGCCCAAACCGGCCAACTGTTCAACGGATTGGATAACGTTGTCCTTACCCCTCACATCGCAGGTCTTACCGCAGAGTCGAACGCACGTGTCAGTGACATGACGGTGTACAACGTTCTGCACACCCTCAAAGAGCAATAGCCCGACCACAACGGAGAAGAGATGAAGTTCTTCCTAGATAGCGCCAAGACAGACGAGATCGAGTACGCCCTCGACATGTGGGACATCGACGGAGTCACCACCAACCCGCGACATGTGCTCGTGTCCGGCAAGCCGTTCCTCAAGGTGATCGCAGAGATCGGCGAGATCTTTGCGGGGACCGACAAACCGATTTCGGTTGAGGTCAATCCACACCTTGATGACTGGAACGAGATGGTCAAAGAGGGCAAGAAGCTGGCTGCCATGTCGCCCAACTTCATCATCAAGCTGCCCGCCACCGAGCCGGGCTTCAAGGCCGTCTACGAACTCGCTTCCGATGGAATCAAGTCGAACCTCACGCTTGCGTTCTCTCCGGCACAAGCCCTCATGGCGATGCGGATGGGCGCCTCGTTCGTTTCTCCGTTCATCGGATGGAAAGAAGCCAACGGCGAGGAGATCACCCACTTCATCGATGAGGTCACGGCGATCCGCAACAACTTCGGCTTTGAAACCGAGATCATCGTTGCCGCGGCGCGCAACGCCCGTCAGATCGTCAACTCAGCTGTGAGCGGTGCCGACATCGTTACCGCCGGCATGCCGGTGTTCAAGGATGCGTTCGACCATCCCTACACCGGTGTCGGTCTTGGCAAGTTCCAGAGCTTCTGGGACGAGACCCCTTACGAGTAGCAGATGACCTTTCCCCGATTGGGCGTCCTGGCGTTGGCTCGGCCGACGTTCGATGTCCCCTACGCCGAGCAGGTCGCGGCGACCGCCTTCGCAACTCTGGAGTCCCTCGATGCCGAGCTTGTAGGAAACGCCAAGCTTCTGTTTGACGCCGCCAGCACTGAAACCGCGCTGGAGCAGTTTGAGGGCGTCGAGCTCGATGCCCTCCTACTGCTGCAGGTGTCGTTCACCGACTCTTCCATGACGGAGGCAATCGGCGCTCGCTTCTCGGCTCCGATCATCCTGTGGTCGTTCCCCGAGGAACGAACCGGTGGGCGGCTCCGCCTCAACTCGTTCTGCGGCATCAACCTTGCTGCCTATGCGTTGATCAATGCCGGCAGTAGCTTCGGCTACATCCACCGTTATGCGCACGACAACGGCGCGGTGGGTGATATCGAAGTGCTCCTGGCCCACGGCGTCGGTCAGCCGCCCTCGCAGCGCCGTGCGCCGGCTCCGACGCCGGAAGCCGCTGGAGTGAAGGCGGCCCAGGTGGCAAGCCGGCTGAGCGGCTCGAGGGTGGGCGTGATCGGCGATCACCCGATCGGATTCGAACCGTGTGGATACGACGCCGACGAGCTGCTCCGGGTCACGGGGATCGAAGTAGAGCGCAAGGAGCTCCCGGATCTGTTCACGAGTGCCCGCGACGTTGACACGGACGAGCTGGCCCTCACCCGGCAGCGAGCCACCGATGCTTTGGGCAGCCTGGACGCGCTGGATCAAGAGGCGCTGGACAAGTCGCTTAGCCTCTATGGCGGTATGAAGACGCTGATCCGGGAGGGTGGCTGGTCTGGGATCGCCACCCGCTGCTGGCCCGAGTGCTTCACCGAGTACGGAGGTGCGGCCTGCTCCCCGCAGAGCATGCTCATCGACGACGGCACGCCCGGAACCTGCGAAGCCGATGTATACGGCAACGTGACCGCGCTGCTGCTGCAGGCTGTCGCCGGAGAGCCTGCGTTCGTTGCCGACATCGTGGAGATGGACACCGACGGCGATACCGGCGTTCTGTGGCATTGCGGGTTGGCCCCGATGCACATGGCCCCCGATGACGGGTCCGCCCTAGGGACAATCCACTCGAATCGGGCGAAGCCCCTGCTCAACGAGTTTGCGCTGCGGCCCGGCCGGGTGACACTCGCCAGGCTCAGCCAGGCCGGCAATGAGATGGCGCTCGTCATCGGATCGGGAACGATGCTCGACCTACCGCTGGCGTTCTCCGGAACCGCGGGTGTGATCGAGTTCGAGCGTCCCGCTCCGGAGGTCACGGCCACCATCATGCGGGAAGGGCTCGAGCATCACTACGGCATCGTCTACGGGGATTATCGAACGGAATTGGAAGCGCTGGCCGAATACTGGAACATCCCGGTAATCGATCTCTGACAGGCTTGACTAGAAAGGAATCAGGAATATGAGCAAGGTAAAGGTCGGAGTCGCCGGCTACGGAGTCATTGGGAATCGGCTTGCTGCCGGTGTTGCCCTACAGGAGGACATGGAACTGGTCGGCGTGGCCGATGTTGCCCCCACCCTGCCCGTGCGCGCCCTCAAAGAGCGGGGCATGC
>JASJEG010000145.1 GCA_030064765.1 Acidimicrobiia bacterium
GATCCTTGCGGTGCTCGTTGGGTTCGCCGCCGCGCTACCCGGCCTGAGTTTCCTCGAGTCGGGCTACCTAGAGCTGTCCGTGCCGTTGGTAGGACAGGTGAAGCTCGTCTCGGCATTGCTGTTCGACATCGGCGTCTATCTGGTCATCGTTGGCATATCACTCGGGCTGATTCGCTCACTCGGCGAGGAACGCTCCGATCCCTCGATGGGGACCGAGCAATGAGTCTCGTATCTCTGGGTGTCGTATCCGTGCTTTTCACGGTCGGGACATATCTCCTGCTGCAACGAACGCTATCGCGGGTCATTATCGGACTCGGGCTGATATCTCACGGCGCCAACCTTCTCATCATGTTGTCGGCCGGCGCTCCCGGCCAGCCCCCCGTGTTGCCGATCGAAGGTTCGCAACCGGTTGCCGACCCACTTCCGCAGGCACTGGTTCTGACTGCGATCGTCATCACATTCGGGATCACTGCGTTCTTGCTGGCGCTCGCTCTGCGCAGCTACTTGCTCACGGGTAGCGACGAGGTTGAGGACGACATCGAAGACAGGCGCATCGCGAGGTCGAGACACGATGCGGAAGCGGCCTCAATCGAGGAAGACGACATGCACGAGGTGGCCGTATGAGTTGGCTACTCCCCGCCGTCGTTGCCGTCCCAATCCTTGCCGCCGGGTTCACAATCCTCGTCGGCCGACGCCTGCTGCTGCAACGCGTCGTCGCCTTCTCCACAGTTGGCTTCGTGCTTGCGGCTGCGATCGCGCTACTAGTGCAGGCCGACGCAGCAGACCCTGCAGTGGCCCAGATCGGCGGCTGGCCGGCGCCTATTGGAATCACACTGATCGCCGACCGCTTTGCTGCGATCATGCTGACCGTTTCGGCAGCGATGCTCGTGGCTGTCTTGGTCTACGCCATGGCGCAGCTGGGACGTGACGCACTCGACTGGTGGTTTCACGCCAAGTACTTGATCCTCACAGCGGGCGTCTCGCTGTCGATCGTGACCGGTGACTTGTTCAATCTGTTCGTCGGATTCGAGGTCATGTTGATCGCCAGCTACGTGTTGCTGACAGTCAAGTCAGGATCGAACGAGATCCGCGCAACCATGACCTACGTAGTGATCAATCTCGTCGCATCTGCCTTGTTCCTGGTTGTTGTTGCTTTCATCTATACAACGACCGGCACTCTCAACTTCGCCGACCTCTCGGTGCGGATACAAGAGATCGACCCCGGCGTGCGCTCTGCTCTTGGCGTGCTGATGCTGGTCGTATTTGGCATCAAGGCTGCAATCTTCCCCCTCTTCATGTGGCTCCCCGACTCCTATCCAACCGCTCCGACACCCGTCACTGCGATATTTGCGGGGCTCCTGACGAAGGTCGGCGTGTTTGTGATCATCAGGACGCAGACGCTGCTCTTCAGCCAGGAGGGCCCGTCGACCCTCCTGTTGCTCATTGCCGGGGCCACCATGGCGGTCGGCGTTCTCGGAGCAATCGCCCAGAACGACATCAAACGCATTCTCAGCTTCCACATCGTGAGCCAAATCGGCTACATGATCATGGGACTCGGTCTTCTCTCGATAGCAGGGCTGGCCGCATCAATCCTCTTCATTACTCACCAGATCGTGGTCAAGACCGGCCTATTCCTCGTCGGCGGAATGGTGGAAGAGGAGCACGGTACCGGGGCTCTCGACAAGATCGGCGGCGTGCTACACCGGAGCCCGGTCATTGCGCTCCTGTTCCTTCCTCTGGCGCTGAGCCTGGCAGGCATCCCACCATTCAGCGGGTTTGTGGCCAAGCTTGCGCTACTGCAGGAAGGATTCGCGCTCGAGCGTTGGGTCATTGTCGGCGTGAGCCTCGCGGCGAGCCTGTTGACCCTCTTCTCCATGACAAAGATCTGGGGCGGTGTCTTCTGGGGGGAGTCGACTCCCGCAGAGCGGCGCAGCGCTCCTGCGATGACTATCGCCACTGGCGCCGTTGTTGCGATGAGCCTGGCCGTAGCGTTGTTCGCCGGACCGATAACCGACCTGGCGGCCAGGGCAGCCGCAGATCTCATCGATCCGTCTATATACGCCGGATTCGTCTTGGGAGGCAACTAGTGGACGCCGTGGTAACAGTTGCCCAGCTCGCTCTAGGTGCCGCGGCTCTCTTCGCACTTGCCCGGGCAGCGCGCGGACCTACCCTCGCCGACCGCATCATCGCCCTCGACCTTGTGCTGCTCTTGCTGGCGGGCGGTGTCGCGGCTCACGGCGCCCGCACGGATACCGAGCTCTTTGTTCCCCTACTCATCGTGGTGGCGCTGGTGGCCTTCACCGGCACCCTGATCGTCGCCCGGTTCATTGAATGGAGGGACAGCAAGTGAACGTCTTGGAGGTACTCGGGGCCGTTCTCCTCCTATTCGGGACTGCGCTTTCAGTATTGGCGGCGTGGGGGTTGATCGATTTCCCATCGGCGCTGGCCCGTATGCACGCTGCCACGAAGTCCGCCTCTCTCGGCCTCAGCCTCATTGTGCTGGGTGCGGCTGTTGCGGCCGGATCCTGGGAGTTGCTCGGGATCGCCGCACTGGTGACTGCATTCCTCTTCATGACTGCTCCGATTTCCGGCCACATGGTCGGCCGCGCCACCTATCTCGCCGGACGGGTTGACAACCTCGTATTCGACGACCTCGCCGATTCCAAGCCGTCCCCGCTGGTCATCAGGAACAATGCGCAAGGTGGGTGGTCGCATACCAGGGTGGTCGGGATGATCCTGGTGTGGATGTTGCTATGGCGCGATGTCTCGCCGGGAACTCTGCTAGGAGGCGCGGTCGTAGCCTGCAGCATCGAGCTGCTGCGCCGTGCGCCGGTGGCCCGCAACTCAATCCGATTGGGTGGTCTCGCCACCTTTGCGGTTCGCTACATGTGGCTCGTGTTCTCATCCAACGCAAGAGTGGCCTGGGAAGTCGTCACCCCGAGCAACGAGCTGATACGCGAGGCAATCGTTGCGGTTCGGTTGAATACCAGGCAACCCTCGGTGGCGTTGCTGGTTGCCAATGCGATCAGCTACACCCCAGGATCGCTCACTATCGAGTTGACGGGTGATCCTCTCGTTCTCTACGTGCACGTACTGCACTTCGATTCCGTTGCGCAGGTCGAGCGGGACGTGCGGGAGTTGGAAGAGCTGGCGCAAAGGGTGTTCCGCGACCCTGCGATGACGGGCACCTGAGCTCTCCACATCTAGCCGGGTTCTTCCGGACTCATCCATCTTGACTCTCTGCTCCGAACTATATATGCTTCCTGTTACACGAAAAGTAAAACGTGTATTGTGGAGCGTCAACGGAAGGAGCAGAGGTGAACATGAAGGGTTTCAAGAACATACTCGTCGTTGCCGGGGACGATGCTGCAGCCACCCGTGCGCTGCTAAAGCCGGCGATCGAACTGGCGGTTCCTGCCAGCGGAGTGGTGACTCTGCTCGACATGACCTCGCGCCCAAAACGCCGGGCGGGCTCAATGCGCCAACCGAGCTCGAGCTCGGTCCTTTCGACTCCCCTCCACCGCCTATACGATCCGGGGCCCGATCTTCGACAGTACGGCGTCCCCGTGCACCACGAGGCCGCTCGCGGCGTGCCACATCTGGAGATCCTCGAGCGGGTAGCTACGTTTGGTCATGACCTCGTGGTGATGTCGGGAGACCCCGACCTCGGACGCAGCGGCCTCTCGGGTCGATCGACTACACGACGCATAATGCGTTCCTCGCCTGTGCCCGTGCTGATCCAGCCTGAGGGTGGCCAAACCGGCGGACCGATTGCGGTGGCAGTGGGCCCCAAAGACGCGGACGATCCCGCAGACGAGCTCAGCATGAAGCTCATAGGTCTCGCGTCGTCGCTAGCGCGTGCCTTCAAGCGGGACTTGCACGTCATTCACGCCTGGCGACTCGACGGCGAGACGATGATGAGGGGTTCCCGCCTCAACTACGACACTGCCGACATCGAGCGGATGGCAAGAGAAGCCCAGTTCGAGGCCAGGATGCGAGTCGAGGAACTCTTGGCTGATGCCAGCACCGTTGACATCAACACACGAGTACATGTTGAGAAGGGCCACTCCGGTGACGTCGTCCCCATGGTGGCCGACGCCCTCGAACCGTCGGTCCTAGTCATGGGAACGCTTGCTCGCCAGGGGATTCAAGGGCTGGTAGTCGGCAACACAGCTGAGCGCGTGGCCCGCCGCACCCAGAGCCCCATCCTGACGGTGAAACCCGACGGGTTCCTTTCCCCACGGATGTCGGTTGAGGAGTGGACGGCGCAGGCGCTCCCCTACTGATCGGCCCGGCGCACGGACTCGTACGCAAGGCAGATAGGTTTTTCGCTACTGGCCGGCGGCCCGCTCCTCGGTCTGACCGTGCGACTCTGGAGCTAACACCTCTACATAGGCGTGAGCTCCGCATTCGCTGAACACCTCGAGGGCCGCGTCGCCAGCTCGTTGCGCCTGGGAGTCATCCCGCCCAACCAGCAACGCAAACACGCCCTGGAGTCGCGCCCGATCGAGTCGTAATAATCCAAGGCGGATCGCTTTGCCGAACTTCCCGACCGCCTCTTCGGTGCGCCCGTCGAGCGCCGCTAGCGCCGCCGCAGTTGCCAGTTCGAAAACCGTGACAATGCGGCCCCGCGCCTGGCATAGGGCGAAGCTTGAAGCAACGTGCTCCAGCTTGTCCCTGTGACGCAACATGGCGGCTGCGTAGAACGCGGCCACGAGATTGTCGGGTACCAGGGTGTCTTCTTTGAACGCGAGCGCTTGCTCGTAGGCGTCCTCGAACTCACCAATCAGCCAGAGCAGCGCGGCCTTCTGAATCGGAGACGCGGCTTCAGACTGCGGGTTGTCAGGATCGACCGATCCTCGAACCAATTCAAGAGCCGCAGCCGCTGCGGCTCTATCCCCTTGTTTGGCCGCCGCAGTGAGGTCGGTCAGTTCGTACCAGTCTTGCGAGCGCGGCGGCAACTCAACCCTCTCTCTGACGTCGTCGCGGATCTGCTGAGCCGCAGCAAACTGGCCGTCGCGCTCGAGATAGGCGCCTACCGCCCATGAGAACGAGCCGATGAAGCGGACATCTCCCAGCCGATTGGCCATCTCCATGCCGCGGCGGCACGCCTCCAGCGCGGCTTGATGGTCGTCGTTAGCGAGCAGGTGGCCCAGGTTGTTGATGGCGCGCATTTCCGCCATCGGCAGATCACGGGAGCGGGCCATCTCGGATGCCCCCCCGAGGAGGGCGATTGCTTCGTGGAACCTGCCCAGATTCCCCAGCGCAGTTCCTCGAGTGATCAAGGTATCGACGATCGTGTCGTCGAGCTGCAACTCCTCGGCGCGGGTGATAGCCCGCTCGCTCACCTCGGCGGCCTCGGCGTTGCGCAGCGCCATCAAATAGGCACGCGCCAACTCGGAAGCTACTTGCACTGTCGAAGCCGCAACCATCTCGGCATCGGCAGCAACGATCGGTTCGAGCACCAGGATGGCTTCTGCGGGTTTGAAGCCGTGGCATGCAAGATTACCCACCAGCCACGCCGCCCCGGCAACGGACTCTGCGGAACCGTTCGTGCGATGCCACTCGAGGGCCCGCCGGGCGTAGTCAATTGCCATGTCGTGCCGGGCAAGAGCACCGGCCGAGCGAGCGGCTCGCTGCCAGAGCTTTGCCTGCTCAGCACGGTCGACCCCCATCGACAGCGCGTGCTCGATCATAGAAAGTGCCTGCTCATGAGAGTGGACCCCGGCAGCCCGAGCCGCAGCTTCAGACAGCGCCGTGGCAGCTTCCGCAGCCAGCGGGCCGCCAGCCGTGGCCTGATCGCCACTGCGATGGGCATCCATGTAGTGGCTGGCGATCGCTCCCGCCAAATCGAGCTCACCGAGGCCATCGAGATACTCGGCAGCACGGATGTGGCGAACTCGCCGCTCTTCTCGGGTGAGACGCTGATAGGCGACCTCGCGAATCATGCCCTGGACAAAGCGGTAGTTCCCGCGGCGTGGTGATCGTGGATCGCTTTCGATCTCCAGCACCTCGCGATGGACTAGGGGCTGAAGCAAGTCCTCGACCTGTGAGAGGGGCCGCCCGACCATCGTCGCCAACCCTTCGCTCGAGAAGGCGGTTCCGAATACGGCGGCATCTTGCAGCAGCGAACGAGTAGCGGCGGGAAGACGGTCGAGACGGGCTTCGATTACAGCGCGCACCGTGTTGGGAACACCAACCTGCGAAAGATCCTGCGTCGAGACACAGTAATCCCCACCGACTTCGAGCACTCCTTCAGCAAGCAGCATTCGCACCAACTCGACCGCATACAGAGGTACCCCGTTCGCCTGGCGGGTGATAGAACTCACCACCTCGGGTGCGATGTCCTCGACCATCCCCCTCAACAGGTCGGTCATCTCGGCGTCGGTGAGCGGCCCCAGGTGCATCGACGCAAAGTTGCGGCGTCCGGCCCCCCAACCGGGAGTTCGCTCTAACAAATCCGGCCGAGCCAACGTCAGCACGAGAATGGAGTGACGTGGCGACCGCTCGACCAACTCCCGCACGAAGTCGACCATCCCGGCGTCTGCCCAGTGGAAGTCCTCGAACACGAGCACCGTAGCGCCGCGGTTTGCGATTGCCTGAAAGAAACTGCGCACTGCGGCAAAGAACTCGCCCACTTGACCGGCAGCCTCCGAGGTGAGTCCGAGCAGTGCTGCCAGCCGCGGCTCGATCCAAGCCTGTTCCTCGGGTGATTCGACGAATTCGACTACTGCGGTACGCAACCGGGTTCGGCTGCGGATGGGGTCATCGCCCTCTTGAATCCCGACCCGTTGCCGGATCATCTCTCCGAGTGCCCAGAAAGCTGGGCGTTGCTCGTACGCGGGAGATCGTCCGTCGTGCCAATAGACGCTGGCGGAGGTGGCGCTCACGTATTTGCGGAACTCCCAAGCCAATCGGCTCTTGCCGATTCCAGCCTCGCCGATAATGGAAACCAGCCGGGCGCTGCCGACACGTTCAGTCGCATGAAGCAGATCCTTGAGCAAGTGCAGCTCTTCAACACGTCCGGTAAACGGCGGTTCCCAGCCGCTTTGGCCGGGCTCCAAGCGCTTGTCCCTGATTCGGAGCGCACGCCACACGCCCTCCTCGGCAGATTTGCCCTTCAACGCATGAGCGCCTTGGTACTCGAAATCGACCGAGTCGCGCAATAGTCGCTGCGTCGATTCGCCCACGACCACAGTGCCGGGAGCAGCAACCGTCTGTAGGCGCGAAGCCGTATTGACGAGGTCGCCGACCACCAATCCAAGCTCGGGTACGGCGGGCCCGACCGACGCCTCCCCACTCAGGATCCCTACACGCAGCGCCAGCTCACCGTTGGCGAGCTCCTTGCCGAGACGGTTGACCGCATCCGTGAGCTCGAGCCCAGCGCGCACTGCCCGCTCTGCATCGTCTTCATGGGCAATGGTTGCTCCCCACACCGCCATGACGGCGTCGCCAATGAACTTCTGCACCGAGCCGCCAAAGCGCTCGACGATCTCGCGACTGCGGTCGTAGTAGGAGGTGAGAGTCTTCCGGACCACCTCGTGGTCGAGAGCCTCCGAGAATTGCGTGAAGCCGACGAGGTCTGCGAACAGCACTGTGACGAATCTGCGTTCGTGCGGCTCGTGCTCCAGCGGTGATTCAGCCGGCAACGGCTGCGCCTCGGGAACGGTTGCGAGGGCAGCACCGCAGTTGCCGCAGAAGCGGTCGGCAGGATCGTTGCCTGCTCCGCACGCCTGACATCCAGCTTCGAGCGCTGACCCACATTGGCGACAAAACCGTCGCCCCGGCCTGTTCTCGCTACCGCACTTGCTGCAGATGGTCGACTGAGGCTCCATGGTCGCTCTCCAGGCTAACCGGGGGTGACCGGGCGCCGGCGGCGCCGTATCATGGTGAGTCATGACGGCACTGAATCCGATGACTCGACTGCCTGCTTTGAGACCGGTATCGATATTTCGCGGGCTCTCCAAGCAAGCGTTGTTCTCTGTCGCCCGCAAAGCCACCGAGGTCACCTACCCGGCGGGTACGACGGTTGTGAGCGAAGGAGATCCCGGGGATTCGATGGGGATCATCGTTTCCGGTGCGGTCGACGTCTGCAAGGGAGAGCACATCGTCGCCACTCTCACCGCCGGCGAGTACTTTGGCGAACTTGCCCTCATTGACGGCGAACCACGTACCGCCACGGTGGTGGCAAAGGAAGATCTGACCCTACTCACTGTAGGAGCAAAGGACTTCGACGCGTTGCTCGCCGACCCCTACTTTGCGCGCGCAGTGCTACGAAACCTCGCGCAGCGGTTCCGTGAGGTCCAGGACGCCGGGCTCTCCACCAAGATCTGATTGGGTTCTGCGGACTGAGGAACCGAGTTCGGTACCCACCAACGATTGCGGCAGATGATCGGTGATCTGGCTGTCGTGCCCAGACACAGGATCAACGCTCGGTCAGTGGCCCTCGAGCGTCGGCGCTCCCTCCACACCTTCCATTCCCGGTCTCCCCGTGTCCGCGATGACCAAGGTGCGGATCTGGCGTGCCAAGAAGCGTCGCTCCGGCTCGGTTGGTGCCATCTCTGCCGCACGCTCGAGAGACCTTTGTGCTTCGTCGAATCGCCCCAGTCTCCGCAGCATCTCGCCCCGGGCGGCATGCATCAGGTGGTAGCCATCGAGCTCGGCTGCAGTGGCCTCGATTGCATCGAGCCCTGCTCCGGGACCGCCGACCTCACCTAGAGCTATGGCGCGGTTGAGCTTCACGACTGCGGTCGGCAAAAAGAGCAGCAGATGATCGTACAGTGCCACGACCTGCTGCCAATCGGTGTCCGCATACGACGCTGCATCACAGTGCACCGCCTGGATGGCCGCCTGCAGCTGATAGGGCCCGGGCCTGTCTCGGCGAACGCAAGCACGCACGATGGCATGGCCTTCCTCGATGAGCGCTCGGTCCCAGCGATTTCGGTCTTGGTCGCGCAGTAGCACCAGGTCGTCGCCAACCCGGCGCGCTCCGACCCGGGCCTCGTTGAGTAGAAGCAGAGCCAGCAGGCCTGCCGCTTCAGGCTCAGCGGGCATGAGGCCGACCAGCGATCGGGTCAGCCGTAGCGCCTCGGCGCGCAACGGGGCGCGCTCCGGATCGTCGAGGCCGGTGTTGTAGATCAGATACAGGACTCCCAGCACCGAGCGCAACCTCAGCGGCAGGTCGGCATCTGAGGGGATGCGGTATGGAATCTTGGCGGCCTTGATCTTGTATTTGGCGCGCACCAATCGTTTCGCCATCGCCGCCTCGGTCACCAGGAAAGAACGGGCGATCTCGTCCACGCTCAGCCCGCCCAACAGCCGCAGCGTCAGTGCTATCTGATGCTCGGCACGAAGAGCTGGATGACAGCAGGTGAAGACGAGCCGGAGCTGGTCGTCTTTCACAACTCTCTCATCGATCTCCTCTTGGTGATACACATCGGCCGCCGAACCGGCCCAGGCAACGTCAGACAAGAGTTCCCTTCCTCGGATCTCTCGCCGCAGGCCGTCAATAGCCCGGCGGCGGGCGGTGGTCACAATCCAACCGGCCGGGTTGGGTGGAATGCCGTCTTGCCAGCGCTCGCTCGCGACCACAAAGGCGTCCTGAACCGCATCCTCAGCAAGGGAGATGTCCCCGAAGAGCCGCACCAGAGTTGCCACCGCTTGGCCGGAGACGTCTCGAAAGACCCTTTCGACTTCGCTTACGTCAGGCTGGCGCGACGCCATCAGTGGATCATGCGTCCGGCATTTGGTCGGCCACCCTGCCGGTGGCCCGGAACGGCCGTACCTCTATCGGATGCTGGATGGCAGCGACGACCTTGTCGGCCCAGGCGAGAGCAGCGTCGAGGTCCTCGGCGTTGATGATGTAGAAGCCGGCAATGTGCTCTTTCGACTCGGCGAAGGGCCCATCGGTCATCACAACATCCCCATCGCTCGAACTAAGAACCGTTGCCGTATCCGGGCCATGCAACGCCCCGCCGAAGGCAAACGCTCCGGCTTCCTCCATCTCGGCCTCGAGCGCAATCACTCGCTGCATGAAAGCCTGCATCTCTTCGGGGGACGTCGGGGCTCCTTGTACCGCGTCCGCGACAGCCCAGGTGGACAACAGGTACTGATTCATGATTGCTCCTTGCGATTGGTGCGGGCCGTTCCCGCAGTCACCCTACTTACGAACGGGATCGCCCGGTGAGGACAAGATTCCCCAGAATTCTTGGCTGCACCTGATAAGGCGCATGCGGCGGTGGTCAAGATGGCTTCCGCATCGGGCTGACGGCGACCAGCAGAAGAATCACTACCATCGCCAAGAAGCGAGCGAGAGGACGTGCCATGGCCAAGACCTTCCGCTACGGGCTCTATGGAGTTGGTCGCATCGGCCGGGTCCATGGGCAGATCGTCAAGGAACAGGGCCACGTTCTCGCTGCTGTCGGTGACGAAGTCTCGGCCGCCGCCAAACAGGCAGTGGAGGTGCTCGGCGAGCCTGGAATCCCGACCTTCGACGATCCCAGCGACATGATTGGGGTGACGGACCTCGACGCAGTCATCATCTCGTCGCACACCAAGGACCACGCAAGGGATGCCCGGCCGTTCGTGGAGGCGGGAATCCCGGTCTACTTGGAGAAGCCGCTCACTGCAGAGCTTCCGGAGGCTTTTGACTTCGTCGAGGCCGTCGGGACCAAACGCACGCTCGTGCAGATCGGCCTCCAAAGACGCTTCGACCCTGCGCTCCTCCACGCCAAGGAACTCCTGGATGCGGGGTTGATCGGGCCGATCCGTGAAATCCGTTCGATTCTGCGTGATCAGTATCCCCCACCCCCCACCTACACCAGCCGCGGTCTCATCATCGACATGGGGATCCACGTTGCTGATGAGGCACTCTGGCTGCTCGGGGAGTACCCGAACGAGGTGTGGGCGCGAATGTTCGACGCCAGGGATTACGACAGTCCAGTCGATGAGGGTGGCAACACGGCCTTCGTGGGATTCACCACCGACACCGGTACGATCGGGCGGCTCGACCTGAGTCGCACCCACGCCTCCGGGTACAACAACGAGACCTACATCATCGGCAC
>JASJEG010000146.1 GCA_030064765.1 Acidimicrobiia bacterium
AGCCGCCCCGCCCAAGCCGAAGGCAAGTACAAGAAGCAGAGCGGCGGTCACGGCCAATTCGGCGTGGCCATGCTGAAAGTCGAACCCACCCAGCGGGGCGAGGGCTTCGAGTTCGTCGACGAGATCAAGGGCGGCTCCATCCCACGGCAGTTCATCCCGGCCGTTCAACAGGGCATCACCGAGACCATGGCGGACGGGGGCGTGGTCGGCTTCCCGGTCGTCGACGTGCGGGTCCGCTGCTACGACGGCAAGTACCACTCGGTGGATTCGTCGGAGATGAGCTTCAAGATGGCCGGTCGGCTGGGATTCAAGGCCGCTATGGAGGATGCCGGACCGATCATTCTCGAGCCGATCTCCCGGATCGAAGTCTCAGTGCCGTCGAGCTATCAGGGCGACGTCATGGGCGATCTTTCCTCACGGCGAGGTCAGGTGCAGGGCACCCACGCGGCCTCGGGCGGACGCCAGGCGATCACCGCGCTTGTACCCACCTCGGAGATCATCAGCTACGCAATGGATCTGCGTTCGTTGACCCAGGGTTGGGGCACCTTCACCGCCGAGCATGATCACTACCAGGAGCTGCCGAACCACCTGACGGACAAGGTCATCGCCGAAGCCCAAGAGGACGACTAGTCGGGCAGGCTCGCCGGGTTCTCCTCTGCAAGGTGAAGCGCCAAGCCGTCGAGTATGTCGGCGACCGACACCACAAACTCGGCGCTGCCCAACCGGGCCAGTGATCGCTCGGCGCAGACGGCGCCGGCCCTGAGTACCGCGGCACGAGCTGCGGGGACCGCGGGCAAATCGGCGATTTCGGCAACATTCATGCCGAGCAGCCGGTCGACTGCTGTCTCTAGATCAGCCGCGGACACGGTCAGGCCTAGACGCGACTCTGCCTCTTCCTGGGAAAGATCGTGGGCGACTGCTCCGAGCGTCACGAAGGTCCCGCCTGAACCAAGGACCGTGTCAGGAGCGTAAGGCGGAGTCACCGGCGCAAGCAGCCCATCGACGTAGCTTCGGATGGCTGCAGGCTCGGTCAGCTGCATTGCGGCCATTCGTTCAGTCAGCCGCACCGAGCCGATGTCTATGGAGATTGCGTACTCGGGCAACCCGCTCCCCACCACAAACTCAGTGCTACCTCCCCCAACATCAATCACGCAGAACGAGCCGCCGGCAGTAACTGCGTTGGTCGCACCGCGAAACGTCAGATCCGCTTCTTCGACCCCGTCGATCACGCGGGGGGTGAATCCAAGGACCTCAGCCGCGCGGGCTATGAATGCATTGCCGTTGGCAGCGCTACGGGTCGCCTCTGTAGCCACCCCAGCGACGTGCGCTACTCCGGCACGATCGATCAAGTCAGCGTAGGAGCCGAGCCCGGCGAGGGCCCGGCCGATTGGTATTTCGGCGAGCCGACCTGTTGCATCGAGCCCCTCGCCGAGCCGGGTGATCACCTCGTGACGTTCCGCTGTTGCGATCGAGAGGTGGCCCGCATCACCCGCCACTTCGGCAATGAGCAGCCTGACCGTATTGGTTCCGATGTCGACGGCGGCGACTTTCACGACCGAGGCTCGACCCACGCCGGATTGAGTACTCCCGTCTCATCAGCTTCGCACACGCAAGGAACGGAGCAATCGAGCGGTTCGACGGCGCGGGCCGTGTCCTCCCCGACCGGGTTGTCGTTGCCAGCGGCGTAGTCGGCGTAGTGGGCGTGCAGGCACTTGACCCCACCCCGACTACCCCCAACACCTCCAGAGGGTTGGTGTTGCGGCGCGTCTTTGGCAATCATCGCCGTCCGCTCACCGTGGTAACGCTCGGCCGCCCTGAGATGCCGGGCAGCAAAAGCTTCGTCTGCTTCGATCCGGGCATCAGCCCGCTTTACGCCGCCCGCCGCTTCGAGGCGGCCGATCCGCCGTACCGCCAGCGGGCAGGTCAGCCAAAAGGTTGTGGGGAACGGCGTTCCATCCTCGAGATGCGGCGGCACCTTGATGACTACCGGGAGACCCAAAGGACACCGAACACTCACGTCGACGACCGACCGCGGTTCCCTCCCAAGTTGGGCGGCAACTGCCGCGCGATCATTCATCCGGGACGAGATCGCGCCCCGTTAGGAAGTCCCAGAACCGTTCCAGTAACGACCGCGAATCGACGTCCTCCACTCCAGAAATGGACGTCTGGGGAACCGGGCCCCCATCGAGTTCAACCACGTAGCTGGTCTCGCCGGGCCGAACCATGCCGTACTGCTCGCGTGCAATCCGTTCCAACTCGGTGGGAGTCGCCACTGCGGCGATCTCGGCCTGCAAAGCTTCGTTCTCCGCGGTCAGAGCATCCAGTTTGGCCTGGGTGTTCTCGACCAATCGCTCCTGCGCAATCAACTGACGGAACGGGAACACCCCGGCGAGCACGATCGCCAGGCCGACAAGCAGCAAGACCACCACGAAGGCGCCGGGCCGCTTCGGCTTGGCAGCCGGAGCTTTGGCTCCGGCCGAGCTTGCCGGGATGTTCGATGCTGTCATCTGGGAGTCATCTCACCTTCTGAATGCCTTCCAGCCTGCAAAACGAGCCTGATCACCGAGCGCTTCTTCTATGCGAAGCAACTGGTTGTACTTGGCGGTGCGTTCCCCGCGGGCCGGGGCACCGGTCTTGATTTGGCCGGCATTGGTGGCCACCGCCAGATGGCTGATGAAGGAATCCTCGGTTTCCCCTGAACGGTGCGAGACCATCAGGCCGTAGGAATTCTCTACTGCCAGTTCCATGGCGTGCAGCGTTTCAGACAGCGAACCAATCTGATTGACCTTGATCAGGATCGCATTGGCGGTGTCCTGGTCGATGGCGCGCTGTAGCAAGTCGACATTGGTCACCAGCAGGTCGTCTCCGACCAACTGGACCCTGTCACCAAGTCTCTCTGTCAGCAGCTTCCAGCCGTCCCAGTCATCCTCCGACAACCCGTCCTCGATCGACACCAGCGGGAAGTCAGCGACCAAGCCCTCCATGTAATCGACTAGTTCTTCCGATGTCAGCTGGCGACCATCGAGTTCGTAGCGCCCGGCGCGGTGGAGCTCGGTTGCGGCGACATCGAGAGCAAACGAGATCTCCTCCCCCAGCTTGTAGCCGGCGGCTTCGACCGCTTCGGAAAGCAGTTCCAGGGCAGCGCGATCCGCGGGAAGGTTCGGAGCAAATCCGCCCTCGTCGCCTACGTTTGTCGTCAGCCCGCGACCCGCCAGCACCTTCTTCAGTGCCTGATAGGTCTCAACACCAGCGCGTAGCGCCTCGCGGTAGCTCGGGAACCCACCCGGCACCAGCATGAACTCCTGGATGTCAACCGAGTTGGCGGCGTGCGCCCCGCCGTTTAGCACGTTGAGGCAAGGAACCGGCAGCACCCGAGCTGTGGTCCCACCTAGGTACCTATACAGCGGCATGCCGAGACCCGCAGCGGCAGCTCGCGCGGTTGCCAGAGATACTGCGAGGATGGCGTTAGCACCCAGATTCTCCTTATTGGGAGATCCGTCTAGATCCAGCATCCGCTGATCGATTGCTTCTTGCCGAGTGGCGTCGGTGCCGACGAGCGCCGGCGCAATCGTGTTGTTCACATTGTCGACGGCCCGCTGCACGCCCTTACCGCCGAAGCGGTCGCCGCCGTCACGAAGCTCGTTGGCCTCGAGTGCCCCTGTCGAAGCTCCCGAGGGAACCAACGCTCTGCCAAAGCCGCCGCCAGCTAGCGTCACTTCGGCCTCTACAGTCGGGTTACCCCTGGAGTCCAGGACCTCGCGGGCCCAGATTCGTTCGATCGTAGTCATGAATAGGGCCCTCTCTGTGCGCCCGAATCTATCACTTGCCCGAGGTTAGACCTAGTAATCCCAGGGTTGAACTACCGAGCCCTCCCCAAGCACCATTAGGAATAGCACTCCTCTACTGCGAAGTCCTAGTGCTTTTGGCCCTTTCCCATAGGGCATCGAGCTCTTCGAGCGTGTGATCACGGAGAGGACGGCCCGCGACCGCCGCTTCCTCTTCCATGAGACGGAATCGAGCGGCGAATCGATCGCTCGATCCGGCCAGTGCCAGCTCCGGGTCGACACCGAGATGACGGGCCAGGTTCACTACCGCAAATAACAGGTCGCCGAGTTCGGCGGACACCTCGGATGCGACGCCGCCACCGGTGTTACCCGCCCTTGCATCGGCGGAAGCTGCGGTCAACTCATCCACTTCTTCGAGGACTTTCTCGAAGACGGGAGCCACGTCATCCCAGTCGAAACCCACGGACTTGGCGCGCCGCTGCATCTTGTCGGCGCGGATGATCGCCGGCATCGCCACCGGGATGTCGTCCATCAGCGACTGGCGAGCCTTCTCCTCTCCTTTGATCATTTCCCAGTTGGAAACAACTGTCGTCGCGTCCTCGGCTATCACCTCGCCGAACACGTGTGGATGTCGATTCACCAACTTGCGCCTGATGATCTCGGCTACCTCTTCGACGTCGAACGCTCCAACTTCCCGAGCGAGAGTTGCGTGGAACACGACCTGCAGTAGGAGGTCCCCGAGTTCCTCCTCAACTGCGGCATAACCAACGTAGTCGGGGTCGCCACCGGGAGCCTCCGCCGGGAGAGCCCGGATTGCCTCAGCCGTTTCGTAGGCTTCCTCGATTAGGTGGCTCAGCAGGCTGTGGTGCGTCTGCTTGCGATCCCAGGGACACTCCTTTCGCAGAATCCGATTAGTGACCACGAGCCCGTACCAACCAACCGGACCGGCGTTGATCAGCAGGCTGGTGCGTGGCCCCACCTCCCGACCACTCAAATCCGCAAGCGGAACCATGTCGACGATCTGATCCTCGTCCCCAAGCCGATCGCAGTAGATGATCGACGTGGTGTCTTCGAGCACCCGGCCCAGCTCTGCCGACACATCGGCGAGTACCTCGGGACGGTCGATCTGAGTTATCACAACCGGTGTGTCGAAGATGAGAGGATCGGGGAGATCACGGCCATCGAGCACCTTGACTCCGGAGGCAATTGGGTCGACCCCTGCTTCGAGGTAGAGAAGATCGAGGAACGACTCGCCGGGGAACACCTCCAGCCTGTCGCCAACACGACGCCGGATTTCGGTGACCGCTCGTTCCCCGACCGCAGCGCTTCCCGGAACCGCGTAGGCGACCGGACCGCTCTGCAGCGCAGCTACGACCCGGTCGGCAATAGCGAGATAGACCTCGTCGAAGCTCTCAGCCGACTGGTAGAGATCGTCGCACGCCACGACCGAGCGGCGGTTCGCTAACTCAGCTGCCGCAGGATGCTGCAAGGTGCGCACAAATACCGTGCGCTCGGGCTCGTCCAAGATGCGCAGAGCCCGCGCCGCAAGCCGATCCAGGCCTGCGGGACCGAGCCCGACAATCAGCAACTCCGGGTTACTCACCTGGAGGAGCTATGCCAACGCCCGTCTCCGACCATCGGCCAACTGACGGAGACACATCGACGACTGCAGAACCAATCGCCTCGTTGGCCCAGGGCGTGTACAGAGCCGTGATGCGGTCCGGGGCCAGATACTCCATAGGGTCGGCTGTCAGTTCGGCGAGCGATGGTGCCCGGCGTTCAGTGACCACGATGACGTCCCAGCCGTTGCTACTAAGCACCGGACCGGCCGGCTCGTTCAATGGGGCGGTGGCCGCAAGGAAGGCAAAGTCGTCGCCGGCGCGGCCAAACCGGATGAGGCACTCACCATCCGCGCTTGTGATCAGGCCGCCCGGGCTGGTCTGATCCAGTGACACCTCGGCTGCAACGGTTGCGAAGTCCTCGCCCGCCTGGAGCCGTTCCAGCACCTCGGTCGCATCGTCGATCGATCCCGTTGCGATGTGCCTGACACAAGCCAACGTCACATCCTGCGGTCTCTCGTCAATGATCGCCTCAAACCCACCCGGTTCTTGCGCCGCCAGTTCTGACACGACCGCATCTCGAACCAGGCTCTGAATAGCGCTGGCGCGCACAGCCCGCTCGGTGATGTCGGCGAACTCGCCGGGAGGGGCAAGGACTTCTGCATAGCGCTCCGGTGGATTCGCCAGCCGCTCTGCGATATTCGCCTCGGTGATCTCGACACCGAATTCTTCGGTTGCTGCGGTGCGGAGAGCTTCGAGAACGATCAGCAGGCTCAGGTCTGATCGCAGCGTCTCGGCCTCAGCCGTCGCCGGATCCTCATAACTCGAACGAAGTGAAGCAAGGTCGGTCTTGGTGATCGCACTGCCGTTGACGGTTGCCACCGTATCCGCCGAGGAGCACGCAGCCGCCAACAACCCGATCGGTATCAGCAGCAAGAGACGGCGTAGCAATGTCATGGGGCGGAGCTCTCCTGTTCTGGGGGCCACATCTTACGAATGAAATCGATCAATGACTGAACCAGATGACGTCGTGGTGCCGGGAGGAACGCCGTCGGACCCCGTACGATCGCTCGCGGCGCCAGTCTGTTGAGGCGCACCTCCTGTGAGGACCGCAGCGCAATGGGGCCGAGACGAATCTCATTGCGCACCTTCACGATCTCGGTGAGGCCGATCCGCAGTGCCTGGACACGCAGCGAGGCCACATCAATCAGCGCAAGAGCTTCAGGAGGAAGTTCCCCAAACCTGTCTCGCCACTCCCCGGCCACGTCGGCGACCTCCTGCTCGGTAGCCGCGGCCGCAAGGCGACGATACGCCTCCAGTCGCTCGTTTCCGCTCGACACGTAATCGGCGGGCAGGTGAGCGTCGACGGGCAGGTCGATGCGGATCTCTGGGGGCCGCTCCTCGGCAGACTCGCCCTTGAGCTCGGTCACCGCATCGGAAACGAGTTCGACGTACAGGTCGAAGCCAACCGCCGAGATATGGCCGGCTTGGGTCTCCCCAAGGATCGAGCCAGCTCCTCTGATTTCGAGATCACGCATTGCCAGCTCGAAACCCGAGCCCAGATCTGAGTACTCCCCGATGGCTTCGAGCCTCCGGTAGGCCGCCTCCGACAGTGTCTGCTCCCTGGGGTGAAACAGGTACGCATACGCCCGCTGGTTGGATCTCCCAACCCGTCCCCGCAGTTGGTAGAGCTGGGCAAGACCCAATCGGTCCGCTCTCTCGACGAGCAGGGTGTTCACCTGAGGAAGATCGAGCCCCGACTCGATGATCGTGGTCGCTACGAGCACGTCGTAGTCGCCGTTCCAGAAGTCGAACATCACCTGTTCCAGCAAACCCTCGCTCATCTGGCCGTGGGCGACGGCGTAGCGGGCATCGGGAACCAGTTCTTTCAATCGGGCAACGGCATGGTCGATCGATTGCACCCGATTATGGACGTAGAAGACCTGGCCCTCGCGCAGCAGCTCGCGTCGGATCGCGGCCGAGATCGCCTGCTCGTCGAACGGGCCGACGTAGGTCAGGATCGGATGCCGGTCCTCGGGTGGTGTCCTGATGTGGCTCACCTCGCGAATGCCGGTGAGGGCCATCTCGAGCGTGCGTGGGATAGGTGTTGCGGTGAGCGTCAGCACATCGATCGAGGAGCGCAGGCGCTTCAGCCTGTCCTTGGCGGCGACGCCAAAGCGTTGTTCCTCGTCGATGATCAGCAGCCCGAGGTCTTTGAACTCCACGTCCTCGGATAGCAGGCGGTGGGTTCCGACGACGATGTCGATCGAGCCGTCACGGAGGCCACTGATCACTTCACGCTGCTGACCCGCAGTCAGGAAGCGGCTGAGCGATGCCACCTCGACTGGGTAGGAGGCAAACCTCTCCTCGAGGGTCGTGCCGTGTTGTTGCGCCAGCAAGGTCGTTGGTACCAGTAGTGCCGCCTGCTTGCCGCTCTGCACGGCTTTGAATGCAGCGCGCAGCGCCACTTCGGTCTTGCCGAAGCCGACATCGCCAAAGATGAGCCGATCCATAGGAGCCTCTGCTTCCATGTCGGCCTTCACGTCCCCGATGGCGGTCAGCTGATCACGCGTCTCCTCGTACGGGAATGCCGACTCGAACTCGCTTTGCCATGGGGTGTCTCGCTCGAAAGCGTGTCCGGTTGCTGCGGCGCGGCGACGATGCAGGTGCACGACTTCCTCGGCGACTACTGCGACTGCCTTGCGGACCTTCGTTCTCGTCTTGGCCCAGTCGGCGCCTCCCATGCGGGAGAGTCGCGGAGTTTCGCCTCCGGTGTAGCGCACGACGGCAGCCAGCTGATCCGTTGGGACATAGAGCCTGTCCTCGCCGTGATAGCGGATCAGCAGATAGTCACGCTCCACACCGGCCATCTCGCGATGGACCAGGCCTTCGAAGCGTCCGATCCCGTGGTGATGGTGCACGACAAAATCCCCGGGGCTCAGATCGCGGTAGGCATCGCCGATTTCCTCCGGAACCGCCCGCCGGGTGCGGCGATGCGCCCGGCGTCGACCGGCAATCTCCCTTTCCCCGACGACGCCGAACCCGAGCTGCGGGGCCACGAATCCGAGGTGGATCCCGTCGCCGAGCACAGCCGACTGCTTCCGATCGAGAGTCTCTCGCACAGGCAGACCGTGCCCCGCCTGGCCCAGCAGCCGCGCGATGCGTTCGGCCGCTCCCGTACCGTCCATCGCTACCACGATCTCGACGTCGCGTCCCTGCCAGTGGCGCAACGCAGCGGCAATCGACTCAGCGTCGCCGGGCACGGCATCGATTCCCCGAATCTCCAGGACGGTATCGGCAGGACCCGTAGCGGCGGGGGGAGCTTCGACATGTTCCATTTCCGGCACCGGAAGAAAGAGGTTTGGATGCTCTCCAGCATCGGGAGCTCCCGTTCCCCACGTCGGCGCCAGCGTGGCAGCAAGATCAGCCTCCTCGCGCTGTAGCTCGTCGCTGCGAGCCCGGGTCTGGGTAGGGTCGAGGATGATGGTGTGACGATCACCGGGCGCGCCGAAAACGGATCTTGCAGATGCAAACCACGGAAGCCAGGATTCGAGACCCTGGAAGCTCAGGCCGGCGGCAATCCGGTCCCAGGTCTCAACTGCCCACGGGTGGTCGTTCACCAGCTCTGCGGCGCGTTCCCGCACGGTCGGGTCCGGTCGCAGTTCCCTGGCCGGGAATACCTCGACCATGTCCACCGAGTCGACAGACCGCTGCGAGCCGATCCGGAAAGACCGGATGTCGTCGATCTCATCTCCCCAGAACTCGACGCGATACGGCTCGTCACCTTGTGCCGGGAAGACGTCGACTATCCCTCCGCGGACGGCGTACTCGCCCCGGGCCTCGACCCGATCGGTGCGGTGATATCCGTGAACCGTGAGTTCGGCGATCAATCGGTCAAAGCCGTGTTCGTCACCGGATTGAATCAATATCGGGGCGTAGTCGCATGGTGTCAGCCGTTGGGTGGCTGCCCGAACCGAAGCGATGACTATCGATCCGGGGTCTCCGCTAGCGAGACGGTAGAGAGCCTCGCAGCGATGTGCCATCGTGGCTTGGTTTGGTGAGACATGCTCGAACGGCAGTGTCCCCCAAGCCGGCAACTGCCACACGTTGTTAGTGAAGAGACGCGTATCGTCGAACAGCTCCTCGGCGGTTCGTTCCCCGGGTACCACAGCAAGCAGTGGCTTCTCTAGATGCTGCGCAATCCCGGCAAGAGTGACTGCTCGCAACCCGGGGGGAATGACCAACCGGCCGGTGCGATCCGGGACCAGGCTCCGTGGCCAATCGGCCACCAAGGGGTGAAGAGGTGCGCTCACAACGGCCGAGGCTAGTGCCCGTCTGTTCCCTGAACAGATCCGTCCGTTCCCTGAACAGATTCGTCCGTTCCCTGAACAGATTCGTCTGTTATCTGGATGGGATCGAGGTCTGCCCGGCCTGCGGGACCTCACCGACTCATCCGGGGGTAGATCCGGGTGGTTACTCCTCGTGGCTACCGGCAGCGATTTCGCCGTGGGGATCGAACGCCCCCGAATAGCGCCGGAAGTAATCCCAACCCGAGAGGACGGTCGCAAGGACGGCAATCAACATCAGCCACTCATCGAAGAAGAACGGGCCGAACTCGTTCTCGGGCCTGATGAGCGCAAACCCGATCGCAAAAAACTGGAAGGTCGTCTTGCTCTTGCCCCAGAAACTCGGAGGTACCGTGGACTTCTCCAGGGCGGCAACGGCACGCAACCCCATGACAGCGATCTCTCTGCCGATGATTATGAAGGCCGCCCAGGACCAAGCTCTACCGACTTCGATCAGCACCAACAGGCTCCCCACGACGAGGATCTTGTCGGCGACCGAGTCGAGAAACGCCCCGAGGACGGTTGTGATCTTCCAGCGTCTCGCGAGGTATCCATCGGCGAAGTCGGTCAGTGCAGCCGGTATGAAGATGGCCAGCGCAATCCCAAAGGCATGGTCGATCTGATCGGACAGCAGCACGAAAGCCATCACAAAGGGCGTCATGACGATGCGCGCCAGTGCCAGCAGGTTGGGAACGTTGAGCGACCGGTCCATGGCTGCAGATGGTAATCGGCGGCTGTCCTCCGGGCAGCTTGCGGGTTCCGCTTGGGGAAACTCTGCGGCGTAGGTTCAGTCCGGAGCCCTAATCGACCCAGCCAAGGCTCTTATCGACCGCCTTTTGCCACGATGCGTACAGGTCGGCGCGCTGTTCCTGGTCCATCGCCGGGGTGTAGCGATGGCCCTCCTCCCAGTGCTCCCGCAGCTCGTCGAGGCCCGACCAGAAGCCGGTCGCTAGCCCGGCTGCGTAAGCCGCCCCGAGGACCGTCGTCTCGATGACCATTGGTCGCACAACGTCCACATCGAGGATGTCGGCTTGGAACTGCATCAGCAGGTCGTTGACCACCATCCCACCGTCGACCTTGAGCTCGCTCATCTCGACACCGGCGTCGGCCTCCATGGCTTCGAGAACATCCCGGCTCTGATAGGCCACTGCTTCGAGAACCGCCCGCGCCAAGTGACCCGATTCGCTGAAGCGGGTGAGTCCGGCGATCACACCACGAGCATCTGCACGCCAATAAGGGGCAAACAGGCCCGAGAAAGCCGGCACGAAGTAGACGTCCCCATTGTCGGCGACAGAGTTGGCCAGAGTCTCGACCTCGGGAGCATCGGCGATGATCTTCA
>JASJEG010000147.1 GCA_030064765.1 Acidimicrobiia bacterium
TGTAATCCGCCGGTCAATGACAGGTTCTGTCCCGGTCAGGCGGTGACGCGGGCGCAGATGGCGACCTTCCTCACCCGCGCCCTCGACCTCGATGCCGCGCCGCGAGTCGTCGTGACGACGGCCCTCGATCTGGCAGGGATTGACCTGACCACTCCGGAGGACCAAACCATTGACGAGCTGACGGCACTCTTCGGGCCACCGACAATGGACGAAGCGGGGCGCTGTCCCTACTTCCTGCCGGCGGAGAACATGCGCTATGTCCGGTGGGGTTCGCTGATTGCGGCCATCAAGACGGTCGATTCCGGGGATGGTCAGCTGGGACTGGTCGGTTGGCGGTACAAGCTCGATGGCAGTGGTCAGCCGGAGGCGGGTGGCCCGCTGGCTGAGCACGTCGAACTGCCGCTGGGTCTCGAGTTGCTAGACCCGATCGGTGATGCTGCAACGGCCACAGGCTCCAGCATCGAGACCACCGCCTTCGGGTGGATGATCGTCGACGGTGACTTCTTCACGGTCGAGGCCACAGGCCTGAGTGTTGACCCGACCGCACCGATCGATGGAGTTCAGCAGGGCTTTGGGTTCTCCTGCGAGTAGGGCCGATGCAATCGGCCGATGAGATCGGCTTGGAGTTTGATGGAATCAAACTCGGGCTAGATGGAATCGACTGCTGACTTCACATGGATGTCGGGAGGCGGAGCACCGTGCTCCGTCTTCCGGCATTGTTGATGCTCAGGGCGAGTCCAGACCGCCGATAGCAAGGACGTACCACGAAGTGCCGCCTGAGGCGGCTCATCCATGCGGAGCGGATCCGAGATCGAGCAGAGCTCGGAACGTGAAGCCACACGAAGGCGCATTGGGTGAAATGCGTCAAGGCGTGCCGTAAGCGGCACGTTGCAGTTTCCGCAGGAAACCTGCCGACGAACCGGCCTCAGCCGGTTCGCGAGGACGCCGCAAGCGGTGGTGCTGGGCCGGACTGAGCGCCGCAAATGCCGGGAGTCGGGGCACTCAGTAGCGGTAGGTCCAGCTCCAGGTTTCTGACTCTGACCCCGAGGCGTCGGTGATCGTGCGCGTCACCGTGTAGGTGCGGCCGTTGGCGATCGTCTCGGTGTCGACAACCCGGGCGTCGGCGCCGCCTTCATCGAGAACGTCGATCACTGTTCCATGGGTCGGTGTGAAGTCGCCAACCAGACTTCGCCCATCGTTGTCGCCCCAGAGCTCGACGGTGACAGAGGTACCGGTGTAGTGAGATCGGATCTCGAGTGGATGAGCGGTGTCGTTGCGGAACCTCATGTCGACCCAACCCGGGATCAGCGTCGCCTCGATCGCCTGCGGATAACGAGCGAAGTCAACGTTGTGCGGCCGGTGCTCCACCTCATCGAGGGCGCCGTACCACACTGCATTGAACAGCGTTGTCGTCGTTTGGCAATTGCCGCTGTCAACCTGGTTGCCCAGCACCGCAAGCATCGAGAACTCGTCCCCGGGGAGCATGACTATGCCGTCGATCTTGTTGGCGACTTCCCGGACATAGGTGACCCGGGTCTCGCAACAGTTGTGATGGGTCGTGAAGCTGCTGATCATGTGGAAGGGAGGATCCGGCGGGTCGACGATCTCGAGACCGAGCGCACGTGCCAGGAAGGATGCCATCTGCTCCCGCGTGACCTGACCCTCCGGGCAGTATCGATCATTGGCAGGCGGGTTGCACCCGACGGTGATTCCCTCGGCGGCTATTGCATTGATGTTGCCGGCGTGCACCGAGTCTGAGATGTCGGTGAATGGGCCGTCGCCGACCGAGCTGAGGTCGAAGGCTCTGGCGAGCATCGAGGCCATCTCGGCGCGGCTGATTGGGCGATTTGGGCAGAAGCGATTGTTGTCAGGCGGATTGCAGCCCGTGGTGATGCCGAATGCGGCGATCTGATTGATGGCCTGGTTGTGCACCGAGTCCAAGGTATCGACGAACGGTTGGTGAGTGGCCGAAGGCAGAGCCAGCGCTCTGGCCAGGAATGAGGCCAGCTCGCCGCGGGTGAGAACCCGGCCCGGGCAGTAGCGATCGTCACGCGGCGGGTTGCAGCCGACCGTGATACCGGCTGCCGCAATTGCTTCGATGGCGCCTTCATGCACGCTCTCGTTGTCATCGACAAACGTTCCGCCCGGCGGCAATTCGGCCGCCCCTGCGGGGGTCGAGAACGAGGGAACTGCAACCAAGATGGAGCCTGCCAGCATTGCGCTCAGTAATAGGGCGCTCAACCGCGCCGCTGCGGTCCCTCTCACTGTCTTTCCCTTCGCGATGGATCTGATCAAAGAGTCCATCGGTAGCAATTGGCCGAGGCTTGAGGCCAGGCTACCTGGCAGACCTATCCAGAGCGGTGCGTTTCGCGACTGCACCCCAGCAGCAACCGGGGCGCAGGCGAGTGGGGGCCGGGCGGCCCCCAACCCAGCGGCAGCAGGCTCGCTCTAGTCGCTCAAGTACTTGAACGACACCTTCAGCTTGGTGCGGTAGGCGACGATTTCGCCCTCATCGTCGAGGTGGATGTCGAGGGCGTCCACCTCTGCGATACGAAGGTCACGCAGTGACTTCTTGGCCTCGAGCAACGCAACCTCGGCTGCCCTCTCCCAGGACTCCGAGCTGGTGCCCACCAACTCGATGACCTTGTAGGTGCTCTCCATGACTGCTCCCTTCGGTCTGGAGTGCTACCACCGATCATGTCGGAAGTCAGCCGCGCATACAAGGGCAGTTAGTCCTCACCGCGCAAAACGCAGGCCCCGGAATCGGGGCCTGCGTTGCACAGCTCGAGATTGCCGCTCAGGAGGCGGTCGACCGCTCCTTCTCGAAGAGGTGGGCGTTATGCAGGAAGCCGTGGACGCTAAACGGCTTCTCTGCCTCGTCGTGATGGGGTGGGAAGACGAGGAATGCTGCCACCGCGCCAAGGAGACACAACACTCCGGTGATGGTGAAGGCCAACGGGAAGTTGTCCAGGTCACCCAGCCAGCCACCGAGGATCGGGAAGATGATGCCACCGGCGCCATAGGAGAGGAACACCCAGGGGTAGTTCTTGCCGACAGCTTCGTTGCCGAACTCGTCGGCGGTGAGTGCCGGGAAGAGCGCAAAGTTGCCACCAAAGTTGAAACCGATGAGGGTGGCGAACAGGTACAGCGTGTACTCATTGCCTGCCATCGAGGTGAACAGCAGCAAGAACACTCCCTGGGTCGCTGCCATCGTCACAACCGACTGCTTCCGACCGAGTTTGTCCCCGAGGATGCCCCAGGTGATGCGACCAAGGCCGTTGGCGAGGCTGAAGAAGACCGCCATCGCCGTGCCTGCAATAGCATCGGCGTTCTCCGCCGTGAATCCATTGTCGACCAGGGCCTCCGGCGGGTATAGCTTCATTAGGCCGATGGCCATCAAACCGGCTCCGGCACTCACCAAGAAAGTGAGCGAGATCAGGTGGAACTGCGGAGTGCGCAGCATCTCCCGGGGAGTGAAGTTCTCCGCCCCTGAGCCCTTGGCCTGTGTAGGGGTGAATCCTTCGGGGACCCAACCCTCCGGAGGCATCTTCATCCACATCGAGCCGATCACGACCAGCACCGCAAACGCAATGCCGTAGATGATGAACGTGGTGTCGAGCCCGACATTGTCGATCAGCCTGCCCCACGAGCCGGCCAGCTTCACCCATCCCAGCGCGCCGAAGCCGAACCCGGCAACAGCTACGCCGCTGATCATGCCCTTGCGGTCTGGGAACCAGCGCATGCCGACCGCGATGGGGACAACGTAAGCCAGGCCGATGCCGGAACCACCAATCAGGCCGACCCCGAGCAGCACCAGCCAGAAGTTGGTGCCGCCACCGAGTCCGGCCACCACGTAGCCGACGCCCAGCGTGATGCCGCCTGCAAAAGCGAGACGTTGCGGGCCCCAGTCGGCCAGCTTGCGGCCGGCGAGGACCATGACGATGGCGAACATCGCAAGACCGAGCGAGAACACGACCTGTGTACTGGCGTTCGACCAGCCTGCATCCTTCAGGCCCGGGGTGAACACCGACCAGGCGTAGATGGCGCCCAAACAGAGCTGGATGAGCAACGCCCCCAGGACTACTTTCCAACGACTGGCCGTGTCGGCCATGGCAATTCCCTTCGATTTGTGAGCTGTTTTCCACGTAAACCGTACGAGGAGACGAGTCTGCTCGATAGGGTCGAACGGACGACTGATCGGGTCATTGGTCCGGGTCTTGTCACACCCGTGTCGCTCCAGTATTTGCCAGAGAGGTAGCATCGATACGCAGACGAGGGACTGATGGTTGGAATCGACTCACATCCGAAGAACGTGGTACTCACCGGCTTCATGGGCACCGGGAAGACGGTCGTGGGGCGTTTGCTGGCGACCCGTCTCGAGTTTGATTTCGTCGATACGGACGAGCTCATTGCATCGCGGTATGGCCCAATCAGCGACTTCTTTGCCGGATCTGGCGAAGAAGCATTCCGTGCGGTTGAACGGGAGATAGCCGAAGAGTTGTCCGGCGACGGCGGGTATGTGATTGCAACCGGTGGTCGCTTGATGCTCGATGAGCGCAATGCGGCGCTTCTTGGGGAAGGGAGCCGGGTCTTCTGCCTCGTGGCCTCGCCTGAGGAACTCGTCAGGAGGCTTGGCGACTCGGATGATCGGCCGCTGCTGGCAGGGGTGGATCGGCTGCGGCGCATCGTTGAGCTGCTGACGGAACGGATGCCCGGCTACGAGCGTTTCGAGCAGATCGACACCGATGGCAAGACACCCGATGAAGTGGTGGCCATGATTGTCGAGCGCCTTTAGGCCAGGCGGCGGCGGATTCCCCTAAATCGCAACGGTACGCCAATATGAAGCGGTGCTCGAGAAAGGACCTCCCATGGAAATGAAGTATCGACGCCTGGGTCAGGCTGGGATCAAGGTGAGCGTGTTTTCCTTCGGGTCATGGCTGACGTTCGGCAGCCAGCAGGCAGTCGATCGGAACCTCGAGTGCATGGCGGCGGCATATGAGGCCGGTGTCAACTTCTTCGACAACGCCGAGGTGTATGCGGGCGGCCATGCTGAGACGGTTATGGGCAACGCTCTCCAGGAATTGGGCTGGCCCCGCTACTCGTACTTGGTTTCCACCAAGTACTTCTGGGGTATCCATCGCGACATCCCGAACGCCTACTTCACCCTGAACCGCAAGTACCTGATGGAAGCCATCGACAAGTCTCTCGAAAGGCTGCAGCTCGACCACGTTGACTTGGTCTATTGCCACCGGCCCGATCCGAACACGCCGATCGAGGAGACTGTGTGGGCGATGTCCGACATCGTTGCCTCGGGCCGGGCTCTGTACTGGGGCACGTCCGAGTGGTCGGCCGACGAGATTCGCGCCGCCTGGGAGGTCGCCGAACGTCACCACCTTCGCAAACCGGTTGTGGAGCAGCCTGAGTACAACCTGTTCAACCGCTCCAAGGTAGAGAAGGAGTACAGCCGTCTGTACGAAGACATCGGGCTGGGCTTGACCACGTGGAGTCCGCTGGCTTCCGGCCTGCTCACCGGGAAGTACCTGGACGGCATTCCGGAAGGCAGTCGCGGGGAAAGCGTCGAGTGGCTGCGCGAGATGCTCACTGATCAGGATGCCAACGCCAAGGTGCAGCAGCTGAAAGCGATTGCCGACGAGATCGGTTGCACACTTGCGCAACTGGCTGTGGCATGGACCGCGTCAAACTCAAACGTGAGCAGTGTGATACTGGGGGCAAGCCGGGTGGAGCAACTCAACGAGAATTTGCAGGCGCTCGAAGTCTTGGAGGCGCTAACCGATGAGCACAAGGCGCAGATCGACGAGATCTTTGCCTGAGAACTGCGCCTACCTAGCTGCACTCGAGATCAAAGAACTCAAATGTGCGGGAACCGAATCCCCCGTGCGATCGACTGACTACCTGTCATGACCAAACGAATTCACCATCTCATGCTGGGGCTTGCCGCCCTCCTGGTGCTTGCCGGGTGTGGTTCCGCCGAGCCGGACCGGGACCTGTCACCGCAGGCGGCTGTGGGGCGTGAGGTGGCTCTAGACAAGGGCTGTGCGGCTTGTCACGGAGCGAATGGCGAGGGCGGTGTCGGCCCGGAGTGGATCGGTCTGGCCGGCTCCACTGTCGAGCTGGAGGGTGGGGGTGCAGTGGTGGCCGATGCCGCTTACCTGAGGCGTTCGATAGTCGAGCCCGAGGCAGAAATCGTTGCCGGGATGACGGTAAGGATGCCGGTTACCGAGCTGTCGGCTAGCGATGTGGATGCTCTTGTTGCGTACATCGAGGAGTTGAGTTGAGAAGGCTTGTAATTGTGATCGCATTCGTGCTGGGGGCAGCTGGCTGCTCCGCAGAGCCGGCGCAACTGTCCGGATTCGTCCGGGATCCGCTTCCGGATGTGTCGACTGCGTCGCTCCCGGACGTGAGCAGTGGTGGGGCTGCGTTCACGATGCAGGCTCCCGAGAATGAGCTTCTGCTCCTCTACTTCGGCTACACCGCCTGCCCCGACGTGTGTCCGACGACCCTGGCCGACCTCAAGTCGGCGTTGCGCGACCTCGGCGACCAAGCAGAGAAGGTGAACGTGGCGATGGTCACCATCGACCCCGAGCGCGATACCGATGAGGTCATTACCGGCTACGTCCAATCTTTCATCCCGGCAGCGCATGCACTCCGCTCCACGGATCCCGACGAATTGCGGGCGGCAGCCGACTACTTCGGAGCCGACTACGGCGTTTCGGTCGACGACGAGGGCAAGTATGAGGTGTTCCACACCGCCAATGTGTACGCCATCGATGACGGCGGTCTTCTCCAACTCACTTGGCCGTTTGGTACCGAACCCGAGAACATTGCTGCCGACATCGAGATTCTCCTGGAGACCGAATGAGGATTCGCCTCGGCGGAGCCCTGTTGGCCATAACGCTGGTCTTGGCCGGGTGCGGTTCCGATGAGCCGGCACCTCTGTTCGAGGAAGATGGCTCCGGCGGCGGAGCCGACTATTCGTACACCATTCCTGCCGGTTCGGGGGAGGCGATCGACCGAGGTGAGCCCCTCGACGTTCTGCCGGACTCGCTGGAGGTGCGGGTCGGTGAGTTGTTTGAGCTGATCAACGAGGACAACCGGGGCCATCTGGTCGGCCCGTTCTTCGTCGGAGCCGGGGAGACGGTGCGGCAGCGATTCAACGCCCCGGGTTCGTTCATTGGGATCTGCACAGTCCATCCCTCCGGGGAGTTCGTTCTGACTGTGGTCGAATGAATCGGCGCATTGGTGTCGGCTTGATGTGCGGAGTCTTTCTGCTGATTGGGTCTCCAGCCGCCCAGGCCGATCCCCCCGGGCCAACAGACTTCCAGAGCGAGGTCCTATCCATCGAGCCGCCAACTGATGGGATCGAGGTGGAGATCATCGGCGGCGACTCCTTCGTTCTGCTCCGGGTTGTCGGCGATCCCGGTGTTGTCGACGTCGTGGGTTATCGCGGCGAGCCCTACCTGCGGTTTCTCCCGGGTGGGATCGTCGAAGAGAACCAGCGTTCCCCTTCGAAGTACCTGAACGAGGAGCGTTACGGAACCGAGGTGCCGGCTGCGGCAGATGCCGATGGGGAGCCGGAATGGCTGGTGGTAGCCGATGACGGCACCTACGCCTGGCATGACCACCGGACCCATTGGATGAACCCGCAGCCTCCCCCCGGCCTCGGTCCCGGAGATCAGGTAGTCGAAGGGGTGGTTCCCCTGCTCGTCGACGGCATCGAAGTGGATGTCACCGTCGCCTCCCTGTGGGCGGAGCCGCCATCACGCGTACCTGTCGCAGTCGGGTTTTTGCTGGGCGCCGCACTTGCCGCGGTTATCTGGTGGCGTCGTCGGGTGGTGGCCGCTCTGTTCCTGCTCTCGTTGTTTGCCACGGCCGCAGGCGCGGTTGCCTATCTCTCTGTGCCGTCGGAAACTGAGCCTGCGTGGAGTCTTTGGGTCTTGCCGGCCACCGCCATGCTCTTGACAGCGACCGTCGCAACTCTCGGCGACGGTCCCAGCTTTCTTGCGCGCTACCGGCGCATCCTGCTGCTGGTTGCCGCGCTGGAGCTGGTCGCATGGGGCGCGGTGCATTGGAGCTGGCTGTGGCCTGCCATCTTGCCGACATCCCTGCCCTATTGGCTCGATCGCGTGATCGCAGCTTCGGTCCTCGTCGGTGCGCTCGGAGCAGGGGCGGCGATAGTCGCAGCCGCCGACTCCGAGCGAAATCTCCCGACTGGTTGATTGCCCCTACCTAGGGGGCTTCTTCCCGAACCTCGACCTCGACGACCTTCTCGCCTGCGTTCTCGAAGGTGAGGGTCACATCGAACTTCTCGCCGAGTTCGAGCGGCTCTGCAATTTCGAGCAGCATGATGTGTAGGCCGCCCGGTTTGAGGTTCACGGTTGTCCCAGCAGGAAGCGCGATCTCGCCCACTTCCCGCATCATCATGGCGCCCATCTGGCCGCCCTCTCCGCCCATCTCGCCTTCTTCACCCATGGCGCCTTCGTCGCCCATGGCGCCCTCTTCGCCCATCGAGTCGTCCATCATCGCGGTTTCGTGGATCTCCACCTTCCCGGCAATGCTGCTGTCGACGGATGCGCCGATCAGACGGTCGTCCTCGCTGGCCTCGAGATCCATGTAGATCGCACCGGCGCTGGCCATCATCGGGCTGTTGCGGGCCCAGGGCTTGTCCACAGAGACGCCATCGTCTCCGCCACAACCGGCTGCCAGCAGGCCCAAGACGGCAAGCAACAGAGTTAGCCTTCTCACGTATTCCTCCACGTGCATATATTCGAGCTTTACAGGAGAGTTGTCGGAGGCGACGCCTATTTGGTTCCCGCCAATCCGCAGGAACTCTGCGCTATGCGTCCTGTGCGGCGGAGAACCCACTGTCGGTGAGGAGTTGCCGGCGAGCCCGGGCAACACGGGAGCGGATGGTGCCCACCGGGCACTCCATGGCCTCGGCAGCTTCCTCGTACGAAAGCCCAATGAGTTGTGTCAGGACGAAGGCAGCCCGGCGGTCATCGTCGAGGATCGACAGCAATTCGTCGATCTCGACCCAACGGTGATCCTGGTAGTCGGCAGTCATCAAATCGGCCACGAGGCGTTCATCGAGCTTGCGGTTCTTGATTTCCCTTCGGGTGGCGTCTGCGCAGACGCGGCGGGCAATGGACAGCAGCCAGGCCCGTGCCGCGCCGTCGCCGCGAAACCGGTGGATCGAGCTGAGTGCCCGCGCATATGTCTCTTGCGCAAGGTCCTCGGGATCGGACGGCCGACCCAGGTAGCGGCACACGCCGAGCACATCTGACAGCGTGTCGGCGACAAACCGATCCAGCGCGTTGCGGTCGCCGGCTTTGGCCCGAAGTGCAAGAACCGTGAGTTGATCCATTGCCGACAGTCAACCACGGTGGAACTGAAACGCATAAGGCTGCGACTATGAGGGCATGGAATGCGATGCCGCCCGTGACTCAATCTCGGCCACCATCGACAAGGGGGGCGAGCTGTCGGTCGCCACGTTGCAGCACGTCGCCGGCTGTCATGAATGCCGCGAGTGGCAAGAGCAAGCCCATCGGCTGCGCCGCCAAACGCTGCGCGTCGCTGCGTCGCCGCTCCCGGACGTCCACGTTGCCGAGGTGCCGGCGCGGTTCCGTCTTCACCGCTGGCTCCGCTGGGTCCTCGCCTGGGCGGGCGTACTGCTGATCATTTGGAATGTCGTCGACATGTTCGCCCCCGGATCGGGATCCGCCATTCACCTGGAGCGCCATCAGGCGGCGTTTGGAGTTGCCCTAGGGTTGGCCTTTCTATACGTGGCGAGGCGTCCCGACCGGGCGTACGGGATGGTGCCTTTCGCTGCGACGTTCACCTTTGCGCTGAGCGTTTCCGCGGTTATCGACTTAGCAAACGGAGCAAGCACGTTTGTCCGCGAATCGGCGCACCTGGTGGAGCTCATTGGACTGGGTGTTCTGTGGGTGTTGGGTGCCGCCGCGGGACCGGGTAGAAGTCGGCGGAGACGGACGGACGTCTAGCGATTCTCCACGGGAGTCGGCGCTTCCAGCCGGATGCCGCTCTCGAGAATCAGGCTCAACTCCAGGGTCTCACCTTCCCGAAATGGGGCGTCGAGCCCGATACACATGACGTGCAATCCGGCGGGCTCCATGAGGAGCTCGCCCCCGGACGGGATCTCGAGTGCCGCCGGATCAGCCAGTCGCATCCGCATGATGCGGTCCTCGTCGATTGTCGTGTTGTGTAGCTCGATCGACGTGCACCGGTCGAGCTCGGCGTCGACGAGCCGATCGTCATCCCCGGTGCCATTGTCGACCCTTAGGTAGATCGCTGCGGTGGGAGCGTTCGGCGGCGTCGATGGGGCCCAGGAATCGGCCACCTCAATCACTCCGCTTCCTCCACTACAGGCGCTGACAAGGACGGCGCCGGCAATGAGGGCCCGGAGAGTCATTCGCATCCGATGCACGCTACTGCCTCGGGCACCAATAGCCGCCCGTCTATGGTTTGAGTCGCAACTGAGGTCGATATGGCGGACGATGCAACTCTGGTTTTTGGCGGCATACTCACCGTCGATGTGGCCCAACTGGCCGATCGCTTGCCGCCGGTTGGCGAGAAGGGTACGTCCAGTGCGGCCTACATGGACGTCGGTGGTCCTGCCGCCAATGCTGCCGTTACCGCAAGCGAGCTGGGCAGCGGTGCGCTTCTCCACACCGTCGTCGGTTCAGGGGATCTGGCGGATTATGCGCGGCGCGTGCTCTCCGGTCACCGCGTCGCCCTTCTCGATCACGCGCCGGGTGCTGAGGTGCCGCTGGCAAGCATCTGGATCGACGCCCCGACCGGGGGCAGGACCATCGTCGCAACGAACAACGCCCATCTGCGGCTCGGTCCGGCGGGCTCGCTGTTGACCGACGCGTCCGTTGCAGTTCTGCTCGACGGGCACTACCCGGACCTCGCCCTGCCATTGGCT
>JASJEG010000148.1 GCA_030064765.1 Acidimicrobiia bacterium
TGGAGAAGGTCGATGAGTGCCAGGCTCCCTTCTTTCTCAAGGCCGAAGTATCCGGAGACGGCACGGTTCACATCTACTTCGATGCACCTGCCGAGGCTCCAACGACGCGTGGATACGCCGGAATCCTCACGGAAGGGCTGGCAGACGCTACCGCCGAGGAGATTCTGGCGATGCCGTCCGACTTCTATGTGGGGCTTGGCCTGGCGGAGGTGGTGACCCCGCTGCGGTTGCGGGGTATGGGGGCGATCGTTACACGCCTCAAGCGGCAGGTTCAGCAGCAAGTCGATGCCGCTGATGGTCAGAACTGAATAGCAGCGGCCGCCCAATGGAATCCAGCGCCAAACGCAGTTAGCGCCACTAGATCGCCGGGCTGAATACGGCCCTTCTCCTTGGCTTCCCATAGCGCAAACGGGACGGTGGCGGAGCCGGTGTTGCCGTATTCCTGAACGTTCATGTAGACCCGCTCCGCGGGAATGGCAAGCTTCTGACCGACGGCATCGATGATCCGTTTGTTGGCTTGATGGGGAATGACGAGAGCGACCTCATCGAGCTTGCGCTGCGTGTTGCTGAGCACGTCCTCGATGGCCACCGACATCCGGTGGACCGCTTCGCGGAAGACCCGGCGCCCATCCATGTCGAGGTGTTGGTAGGCACCGCTGGTCAGTGATTCCTCATTGAACGGATACCGGGTACCCCCGGTCTTGAGCGTGAGGATGTCGGTCTTGGAACCATCGGTGCCGGCGACCACGTCGAGTAATTCCGCCTGTCCACGCTCGGGGCCGAGGACGACCGCACCTGCGGCGTCGCCAAAGAGAACACAGAACGAACGATCCGTCCAGCTCATCAACCGGGAGATCAACTCGACGCCGACAACGAGAATCCGCTTTGGCTGCAGCAGCATGCGGGCGCGCGCCACGTCCAGCGCTTGCACGAACCCCGCGCAGCCGCTGCCGCCCAGGTCATAGGCGGGCACTTCGCGGCATCCCAACCTGTGTTGCAGAAAGGAGGCCGTATCGGGCGTGTATGCCTCCGGGGTGTCGGTGGCAACGATGATCTCGTCGATCTCTGCAGCTTTGACTCCTGCATCCGCCATCGCCTTTGCTGCGGCGTGCTCGGCGAGGTCCAAGGTGGATTGGTCGTCGGCCGCAAACCGGCGCTGCTTGATCCCGGTCCGAGTTGTGATCCACTCATCATCGGTGTCTACCAACTCGGCCCAATCGTCATTGGTCATCACCCGATCAGGGACGTAACCACCGAAACCCAGTATGAAAGCCAACTGCCTTGTCTCCCTCCGCGGCGATGTGATCGTAACGCCGCTCCTCAGCCGCCGCTATCAGAGGTTTCTGCTCGGGGCCAATTCGGGTCGAGGAATCGCTGCACCTCGATCAGATACCCATCAGGGTCGCGGTAGAACGCGTGGTAGAGGTTGTATTTCTCGTTGAGTTGGGGCTCCTTCTCGCAGGGCACTCCAGCGGCGACGAGGTCACGGTGGCAGGCGTCGACTTCGTCGGTAACCAATGTCACCAAGACGGTGTTGGGATCGCCCCGGTCGGACCTTTCGCAGATACCGAGGAATGCTGTGGGAGAAACCCGGTAGATGCGACAGTCACCCTGGTCGAGCACTAGCTCGAGGCCAAGCAGCCGTTGATAGAAGTGGCTGCTTTGCGCAAGGTCGGCAACTAGCAGAAAGGTGACCTGCTGGCTGAACGCGGTCATGTCCACCCACTTGGTCCGGAGGCGGCGAAGACGCGTTCGATTGTTCGCAAGTTGCCCAACGCGTCCCGGCCGGAGTCGGGTAGGGAGGCCCCATCGATGACTGCGGCAACAAAGGCTTCGGCTTGGAGGGTGTATTGGTTGGCCGGCTCGAATTCCGTCGTGTTCGTCGCAGGTGCCACCGGGGGATCTCCTCCGACGGTTATCGCGATGCGGGTTGGGACGGTGGGTGGGATATTGAACGGGATCTCGATCGAAACGCGACCCCGGGTTCCGTAGATATCGACACGCTGATCGGGTTCGGTCCTGGTGGAACACGAAAACGTCGCTACCCGCTCGCCGAACTCCAGGACCCCCGATGTGAAGATGTCGACTCCCGTTGCCGGGTCACGCCGCACCGAGGCTTTGATGGCTGTGGGCTCAGCTCCCATCAGCATCCGGGAGAGGTGGATCGAGTAGCAGCCGATATCCATGAGGGCTCCGCCGCCGTAGTCGAGGATGTTCCGGATGTTCTCGGGATCGTCGTTGTAGTAGGAGAACCAGCTGTCGATCGCGACCAGGTCTCCGATGCCGCCTTCATCGACGAGGCGGCGGGCTGCGGCCCAGGTGGGGTGGAACCGGTACATGAATGCTTCCCGCAACACAACGCCGGCGTCCTCGGCTGCGGCGACCATCGCCTCCGCCTCAGCGCTCGTGAGAGCGATCGGCTTCTCGCACAGAACATGCCTGCCTGCGCGGGCCGCCGCGATGGTCCACTCGGCGTGCATGTGATTGGGAAGAGGGATATAGACAGCATCGATGTCGGGATCGGACAACAACTGCCCGTACGAGCCGTAGGCCCGTTCGATATCGAGCTCTGCGGCAACTGCTTCGGCGCTCTCCAAACTGCGTGAGGCGATGGCGACCACATCGGAGCGCTCCTCGGCCTGGATTGCCGGGATGACCTTGTGTCTCCCGATATTCGCAGTGCTCAGTACACCCCACCGAACCCGGTCCATCATCCCTCCGATTGCTGCCGCTGCTGCCGGCAGGGTAGTTGCTGCTGGCGGATTCTGGCTGGCGTGTTGCCAACGTGCTGTGGTGCGGGCACCATGTGCTCATGCGGTGGTTGGCCGATAGGTATCTGCGATGGCGCGGCTGGGAATGGGTCGGGGAGAGGCCCGCCTTCGCGAAGTTCGTAGCTATTGCGGCCCCGCATACGACCAACTGGGATTTTCTTGTCTTCCTGGCGGTTGCACGGCACTTCAACATCCCCGCCAAGGTCATCGGAAAGCACAGCCTGGTGCGATGGCCGTTTGGAACGTTGATGAGACGGCTGGGCGTGATTCCGGTGCGACGTGATAGTGGTGAGGGATTGGTTGAACAGATGACGGCGGAGTATGCGACTCGTGACCGTATGGCTCTCGTGATTGCTCCAGAAGGGACTCGGGGGCGGGCACCGACCTGGCGATCGGGGTTCTACCACATTGCCCGCGCCGCCGACCTCCCCGTCGTAATGACTTTCATCGACTACGAGCACAAACGAGCCGGGGTCGGCGGTGTTGTCCATCTCACCGGCGACGTCATGGCCGACATGGCCACGATTCGGGCCTTCTACTCAGGGATCAAGGGCAAGCGCCCGGAGAACCAAGGCCCGATCGTCATCCGCGAGGAGGAGTCGGGGAACCCCTAGGGCATGAGCCACACCGGCGTTTCCCGCAGGTGAGTTCGGCTGCCGTCCGCGGCGGAGGTTTCCCAGACAACCAGTGTGCCGACTTCGCGCGCCGTCACGGAGAAGTTGGGCGTGAAAGTGAACTCGCCCCAGAACGGACCGCCGATGGACGCAGTTGCGAAACCATTGGTGAGCACCAGTCCGTCGTTGTCGAGCAGCTCCCAATCAACTGTGGCCTCAAAAACCCGGGCGACTCCGGTGACGACTATCGGGCTCGACACGTACTCCCAAGCTGCCGGTGTGTTCACCAGGATCTCGGGGACTACTCCCGTATCCAGGAAATACGCACGATCGAGACCGCCGGAGATGTCGATACCTTCGCTCGAGAAGACCGTGACCGGAACCCCGTCGAGTTCCAGCATCACCTCATCGATAGTTGCAAAGGCCGTCAGTGTGTATGTCAGCTGACCGAGGCGGGCCAGCATGGTCGCCGAACCACCCCCATCGTCGAATTCTTCTGACAGATCCACGGTGGCAACCCCGGCGGCGACGTCGATTGCTCCGTTGCGGGTCGTACCTCCCGGGACTTCGCTGCCGAAAGCCGGGACCTGAGATGACTCGGCCGTGGTAGGTCCAGCCAGCATGAGATCGACGGCCGACTCTGGTGTTGCGGGATCTGCGAGGTAGCGGGCAACCGGGGCGAGGAAGGGTCCGCCGGACGGCTGGTCATACATGAAGTAGATGCGGGCCAGGTTGGCCGTCGCCACGGTTGGCGGCGTTGTTGGTGTCAGGCCCAGCGCCCGCCCCAGGAAGGTCGCCATTTGCGATCGGAGCACCGGGTTCCGTGGGCAGAAGAGGTCGTTGGTGGGGGGATTGCAGCCAACCGTCACGCCGGCTTCGGCTAGGGCTTCGATATCCGCTTCGAATATCGAGGTGTCATCATCGGTGAAACGGTCTGCGGGGTCGGTGTCGGTGTAGCCGAACGCCCTGACGAGGAATGCGGCCATCTGTTCTCGAGTCACTGTCTTGTTAGGACAGAAGTTGTCATTGGCAGGGGGATTGCAGCCCGCGGTGATGCCCGACTCGCGAAGCGCGTTGATGTTCGCCTCGTGAACGGAACCGGTGTCATCGGTGAAGTAGTCGGTCGAAGTGGCGGGAAGGTCCAACGCCCGGACGAGGAAAGTTGCCATTTGCTCGCGGGAGACACCTTGTCCGGGACAGTAATTGGTGTTGGCCGGTGGGTTGCAGCCGAGCGTGATCTTCTCCGCTGCGACGGCTTCGATGAAGCCCTCGTGTGTATTGCCGTCATCGTCGGTGAATGTCCCGCCGGGAACCAGCGGATTGGCTGTGGCCGGCGCGGTTATGGCTGCCAGCATCGCCGCCACCGCAAGAAGCAGCGAGTATCTCTTTGCATTTCGGCTGCGCATCGGTGCCCTCCTTAGACCCTGTCTATACCCTATTGGAGATTCCGATCCCGTGCCGCAGCGGGCCGGTAGGTCTTCGGGGACCTTCGACCCTGCTTTGCCCTTGACGCGAGCAGTAGCCTTGAAAGAGCAAGGAGGTCCGTATGGACGTTGAAGGGTTGATCCTCGATGTGACTCCAGCCGATGGCGAGTTCGACCGCTCCTTCCTCGAGAGGCTGGGGCATCCGGTGCTGGTCTGTCATGGTCCCGAAATGGGCCACACCTGCCCGATCCTGAAGGACGGGTGTGAGATGGTCGACACCGCTCACGGCATCATCTTTCAGATAGACCTCGAACGCCCCCAGCACCGGGCAATCCTGAAGCGCTACCAGGAGGTGGTGGCCGAGGACGTTCCGATTGCGGTGGTCGTCCGCGAGGGCCAGCGGGCGAAGTACCGCGAGTTGCTCGCCGGTGTGCAGGTGTGGGAAGCAGAGCCCACAGTCAGCGAGCTAGATGGCTTTGCGGCCGAGGTCGAAGCAGCCGACTGGACCCGCGAGTAGATCGCTAGAGGTGACCCGGGCGATACGGGTCTTCGAGCTCCTGGAGGGCACCCCCCGACCGCGCCGATTCCACTAGTTGGAGCGCGGCCTCGAACGCGGCCTTTTGCCTTTCGACATCCCCGGGAGCACCGAGGGGCCGCCCCATGGGGTTGCGGGTGATGACTGTCCGCGGAACGCCCATCTGCTCAGCTACATGACGGAATGACCGAACGTAGATGGATACCGTTGCGATTCCGGCTTGCTCGATCTCCCTGGCAACGTGCCCGACCGACACGTGGCACACCGGTCAGACGGGCACCAGGAGCAGAACGTCGATGCGATCGTCGAGTAGCTGCTGCGCCCATTGCGAGGCTTCTTTCCGAACGCGTCCCTGGGCCGCAGCCCCCGTGAAGGAATAGAGCGTTGGCGCGACCTCACCGATGCGACCGCTGCGGGCGGCATCGAATAGGTGGTCTCTCGGGAACGCAACGTTGTGATCCTTGCGGACAGAGCGCACGTCGTAGCCACCGTGGCGAACTCTGAGGTCAGCCGCGTCGATGTTGGCCGGTATGGCCGAAAGCTGCGGTGCCTCTCGCAGGAACTCGCTGATGCGGTCCTCCGCTTCTTGCTGGGTCATATCCGCGACCCCAAATGGCTCCGGGTCGTCCCCGGCCGCAAAGTGGCCGCTGGATGTGAGCAAACCGACGCGGGATTCGTGGAGGGGTTTGCGAATATGGGTGAACGGCCGGTCTTCATATCCCCACCTGAATGGAGTGTCGTCCGGGGCATGGGCGCCGATCTGGGCCTCGTAGGCAAGCTGGATGAGCGGGTCCAGCTCGCCGGTGTCGTACGACTCGCCGATACTCTCCAGTAGCTGCTGGAAGAAGCGTGCCGCCTGCTCGTCGCTCATGCTCTTGAGGAACTTGAACGAAAGATCCGAGCGGGTGCCGTAGGAGAAGGACTTGCGAAACTCCTCGAACGACTCGCTCATTCGTTCACTCGCTTTCGAGGACCTGATCGACCGTGGTGGCTACCTGGTCACCGAGAGCTAGAGCCCTTTCGAGAGCGACGTCATGCCTGTCCAGCAGCAGCCGGCGCTCATCTTCGGATAGGCCGGGCACATTGATCCGCACATTGAGCGAGGCCCCCTTGGCTGCCGCGACGGCGCAAGCCGCGGCGACCCCGGCATCGCTAACGGAATTGGGATTGCCGTCCTGTGCCGCCTCCTGAGCTAACTCGAGTACCGGCACGGTTTGCTCGAGCACTTCTAGCGGCACGGTAGTTGCCCCGTAGTTGGCCACTGCCATTGCGGCGTCACGAATCGCGCGGTCTTCTTCCGACTTTCTGGGCATCCGCATTGCTGTCATTACCTCGTTGAAAGCCTGCGTATCGCGATCGACGGCCTCGAGGAACCAGTCCTTCAACAGCTGAGCCTCTCGTCCTAGATGATCCATCGCTTGCTTCTTGTCCTCGAAGCCCTTCTTGGCGTGGCTCAATGCGCCGACCATCGAAGTGAGCGAAGCCGCCATGGCCCCGCACAGTGCGGCGACACTCCCGCCCCCGGGAGCGGGAGAGTCGGTGGACAGCTCGTCGTTGAAGTTCGCCACGGACATAGCCTGGAGTTCGGCAGGGGGGCCTTCGAAGCGGTATTCGATGATCTTCTCCCGAGGATCAAAGGGTGTCAGCTCGTCGAGACCAAGCGAGAGCACTGCTGCTTGGATGCGGGCCGCTTCCGGGATTCCAGTTGTCTTGCCCTGAGCTCGGAGATAGTGATCCGCGGCCTCCAGTATTGCTCGGCGCGGAATCAGCCCCACGATCTCGCTGCCGGTGACCCGCATCCCCCGTACCGCTGCCTCCTCACGGCAGGCGTCGAACACTGCATGCATCGAAGTGACCTTGTAGTCAGTGAGGTTTATCGAGACCTGAGAACGGTTGTACTCGTCGATGTACCAACCGACCGCCTTGCATTCCTTGAAGCGGCCTGGATCGAAGATCGTCTTGCCGTTCTCGTCCTTCAGGAGCTTGCCGGCTTCATCCCGACGGGGGGTACCGAGCTCGCGGACTGCCTGTGCCACCCGATGCGCCAGCCGCCGGTCCGTTGTGTTGAGGTTGACGTTGTAGGCGATGAGAAACTCACGCGCCCCGATTGCGGTGGCCCCCGCAGTCGGATTCAGCTCCGGTCCATAGTCCGGCTTGTCCTCCCGTTCTGATAGTCCCTCGTACTCGCCGCGCCTGGCATCGGCGAGAGAGCGACGGCCGTCGGGGGCGGCATGCTCGTACAAGTAGACCGGAATACCCAGCTCCCGGCCAACACGCTCGCCCAGCCGGCGCGCCAGCTCGGCACACTCTTCCATCGTGGCTCCCTCGATGGGTACGAACGGGCATACATCCGTTGCTCCCATCCTGGGGTGTGCACCGTGGTGGCTGCGCATGTCAATGAGTTCGGCAGCACGCGCGATGGCCGCAAAAGCCGCTTCCTCCACAGCTTCCGGACCGCCGACAAAGGTCACGACGGTCCTGTTGGTGTCGGCTCCCGGGTCGACATCGAGCAGGCTTGCGCCCGATACCGAGCTGATTGCGGCAGTGATGGCGTCGATCGCTGTCTGGTCGCAGCCCTCACTGAAGTTGGGAACACATTCGATGAGCTTCACGGGTACCTCCTCGCCGAGGTCAACACTACCGAGCAGGAGCCGGGTGTTGAATCGACTCAATAGCAACCGCATTCTGCCGACACCTACATACATGGCGCGTCCCGAGATCAGCACCGGGGTGCTCGAGGGCATACCCGAAAAGGTGCTGCGCCAGCAGCTGTGCCTGGCACAGGTAGTTGCGCGTGCGCAGGCCGACTTCATCGCGGGCGTGGACGCGCGCCGTCTCTACGGGGAGTTGCTCGATTCGCTGGTTCAGCTCCTCGGCGCCGATGCCGGGTACCTGGCCGGCATGGCAGTTGATGCTGAAGAATCCTCCTTACAGCCGTTTGCCCTCATCGGTTTGTCGTGGGACTTCGGTGACGAGCCCCTCGTACAAGCTGTGATCTCCAGGCAGGAGACTGTGGCAGACGAAGGTGTCGTCTGCCACCCGCTGCTGGCCGACGGCAGGCTGTCGGGTGTCCTCGCCTTGCGAGGGGTGGCCGAAGAAGAAGTCGAACTGCTGGCGCCTGTACTCGAAGCCTTGGCCACACTGCTGCGCGCTGACCGGGAAGAGAACGAGCTGGAGATCTCGTCTGCGATCGACGCTCGAGTGCGGGAGGTGCTGGATCAGGCACCCTTCGTCCTCTTCACGCTCGATGCCGAGGGCAAGTTCACTCTTTCAGCAGGCCGCGACGTTGCCCTCATGGATCTGGACTCAAATGGTCTCACCGGGCTGACCGCCGGCGACTTCGTGAATGTTCCCGGCTGGGCCGAGCTCTACGAGAGTGCCCGGAAGGGCCACCGCGCCAGCGGGTTGGTCGATGCGTTCGGGCGCACCTGGGAAATCCGTCTCAGCCCCGAACAAGGCAATGGTTCTGCAGACCAGATCGTTGGTGTAGCGACCGACGTCACCGACAGAGCCCAACTCGAGAAGGCGCTCGATCGGAGCAAGGCTCGCCTCGAAGTGATCCTCCATGCCGCATCCGATCTCGTCTTCACGATCGACCGCAAGGGCCTGTTCCGTTTCGCCACCCCCTCAATCGAGCGCCATTTGGGTTGGATGCCGGCGGATATCGTCGGGCGCGAGGCAGTTGACTTCATACACGTTGAAGACATCAAGCCGGTCTTCGATGTTACGAACGCCACGTCGCCGGGGGACAGTACCCCTCCGATACAGCACCGGATTCGGCATGAGGACGGCACATGGCGATTCTTCGAGTCTGTTGGAACAAACCGCCTCGATGATCCCCGGGTGCGAGCGTTTGTGTTCAGCTCGCGGCCGGTTGACGCACGACGAGCCGCCGAGGATGCCTTGCGTTCCAGCGAGGAGCGCTTCCGGCTGCTGGCAGAGAACGCCACCGACATCATCTCTCGACGAGGGCCGTACGGCGTCATCACCTATGTTTCGCCATCGATCAAGAACATCCTCGGCTACGACCCGGAACAGATCGTCGGGAGTGACGCCGCCGACTTGATCCATCCCGATCACGCTGAGGACTACCGCAAGTTTGTGATCCCGCAGGGCGACGAAGCTTCCAAGGCCACCTACAAGATGAAACACGCCGACGGTCACTACGTGTGGCTCGAGGGCATGGCGCGACTGGTGCGCGATCCGGAAACCAACATGCCGCTCGAGTATCAGGTTGTGTCGCGTGACGTGACGGAAAGGCAGCAGGCCGCAGAAGAGTTGCGGCGGGCGAAGGAGGCTGCGGAAGTTGCCAATCTGGCGAAGTCGCAGTTCCTGGCCAACATGAGCCACGAGATCCGTACCCCGATGAACGCCATTCTCGGCATGACCGACCTGGCCCTGCTCACCGAGCTGACTATCGAGCAGCGGGACTACCTCACAACGGTCGCCCAGGCCTCCAATTCGCTACTCGACCTGATCAACGACATCCTCGATCTCGCCAAGATCGAATCCGGGCGCCTCTCGCTGGAGAAGATCCCCTTCAGCCTCCGCGACACCGTTACCGACACGGTAGGCACGATGTCGGTGCGGGCTCGCGAGCAAGGGATCAGCCTCGAGCCGGCCGTCGACCCCGACTTGCCGCACGGGTTCATCGGTGATCCGGGACGGGTTCGCCAGATACTCTTCAACCTCATCGGCAATGCAGTGAAGTTCACCCATGTTGGCGGGGTCACCGTCCGTGTCAGTTCGCGCACGACCGGGCCCGATTTGCGCCACCTGGTGCGGTTTGCCGTGGAAGACACGGGAATCGGCATACCCGAGGACCGGCTGGATGCGATCTTCGAGGCATTCTCACAAGCCGACTCGAGTACCTCTCGCAAGTACGGTGGCACCGGGTTGGGTCTCGCAATCACAGCGGAGCTGGTGCAGATGATGGGCGGCACGCTGAAGGCAACCAGCACCCTTGGGGAGGGCAGCACCTTCTCCTTCGAGATCCCCCTGGCGCACGTCGATGAAGACGCCATCTCGCCGATTCAGCACTCCGGGTCGGGGAGTGCCTCAGTGCTCGTGATCGCAGACACCGATACGCGCGGCCAGCAGATTGCCACGACCGTTACCAGATCAAAGATGAGCGCCACGGTCGTCGCCGACATCGAAGCAGCTGTGGCTGCTGCGGCTGCGTCTGCCGACAAACCCTTCGATGCGGTGGTCCTCGCCTCATCGGTCAATGGGGCGCTAGAGCCGGAGGATCTGCACGAGAGTGGGCTGATCGACGAAGTTCCGGGGCTTGCGCTTCTCCCTGTCGGCCAGCGCGGAGAGGCCAGCCGCTATCGACAGCTGGGCTTCAAGGCCTACCTTGCCGAACCGCTAGGTCCGGGGAGCCTCGTCGAAGCGCTCATGCTGTTGACCCAGCGCGATTTCGACTCTGGGGAGATGATTACGCGCCACTGGCTGCGGGAGCGCAGGCAGACCCTGCGGGTGCTCCTCGCGGAGGATTCGCCGATCAACCAGAAGCTGGCCGTACGGCTGCTGGCACGTCGCGGCCACGATGTGACGGTCGTCGACGATGGACGCAAGGCAGTGGATGCGTTCCGTGACAGTGACTTCGAC